>CAYXZV010000001.1:0-23707 GCA_964469645.1 uncultured Methanosarcinales archaeon
CACAAGAACGTTGATACATTTGCAAAGATAATTTATTATCATCTACAAAGAACTGGAAGAATGTATGGCACGGTGGCAAGGCCATTTTATCTATTTCACCAGGATTCCATGCATTTACAATTATTCTTCTGCTGGAAGGGTTTTCTTTTATCAATTTGATTGCTTCTGCTAACTGGTCTGTTTCTTTTCCTTCTGGACTTTTCCAATGACGCCATTGAACTCCGTAAACACGGCCTAGATCACCTTCATATTTAGCTTTTGGTTTCCAGTAATCAGCTTCTGCATTAGCTGTCCATATTGTTTTTTTGTCTTTATCCCTGGAACCATGAAGTATTTCTGCAAGTCTTCTTTCGTCACCTTTGCCTTCAATAAACCACAATAATTCAGAAACAACACTTTTCCATGCCAATTTTTTAGTTGTAATAGCAGGAAAACCATCTTTCATATTGAAACGCAATTGCATTCCGAACATTGCTTTTGTACCTGTACCTGTACGGTCTTTCTTATCTGCTCCGTTTTCCAGAATATGCCTTAAAGCATCAAGATATTGTCTCATTACCTGCCCCCTTATATGTGGAGTTAAATCTGTTTAATTTTAAATAGTTTTGGTTTTCTAAGAAAAATCAAAACCTACGAACGATAGTGAGTATGATTTTGGTTTTAATGTAGTTTTTATAATTAAAAGAAAGGTTTATATTCATTAATTTGTAATTATTGATTATTTTAATTGATAAAATGGGAATTGACATTGGAAATAAAAACTATAGCCTAATTGCATATATTGCAAGCTTTTTTGTTGCGTTGTTGTTTTTGTTACTGGGCTTAATATTGACTATTTTTTCACTGCAAAACCTGTTTATTGGCTTCTCGGGCATTGGTCTGTCAGGAATATTATATTCTATTATTGGAGTCTATTTGGTGTACAAGACCATAATGTCTATAAAATTTTTAATAAAGAACAGGAACAAATTTGATAAGATATTTAATGATTTTATAAAGAAAAATAAAAAGGCCCTTATTATAACAACAATATTGTCTATTGTCCTTTTATCGCTCTTTTATTTGGGGATATCTACAAATTTTGATTTTTTTGTGAATGTTGTTTTGTACCTTCCAAAATTTATCTTGGATAACCTGGTTTTCATAGTCAACATATTCCTATTAAGATATAATCTGATGTTTTTGGAGCCATTGATGTCTTTGATTTTTCCCATAAGCGAGGTTATATTCTTGTTTGAGGTCTCTAAACTCATAGCCAAGCTTTTTAAGAGATAGTTTTATATATTTCTTTTAGAATGGTAATACCAAATGGTGATAGGATACATTCTAGCATTAATATTGAGTGTAGTTGATTTTTTTACAGAAGGCCTTTTCTCAAAAGCCAGCCAGAATAAGATGAAATTCATCTCTATTTCTGCAGGCGTTTCAGTCTCTTATATATTCCTTATTTTACTTCCTGAGATATATTTTGGGTCAGTAGCCATAAGTAGGGCTTTGTTTTTATCCGTTTTGTTCGGATTCGGGATATTCCACGTTATTGAGAAATATATCCGGCAGAACTTTACAGGACCTGCATTAAGAAAGGAACACAGGCTTGCACATTCTTCAACCTCATTTGCGTATTTTTTTGTTGTTGGGTTTCTTTTGGTCAAGTTAGCTGAAGTAGGAAATTCTTTGTCTTCTGTTTTGTTGTTTATCCCGATCATGTTGCATATTGTTATAGATTCATTGCCAAGAAGACATACAAAGAAGCATCACTTAAGAGCATTATCTGCAAGTTCTCCATTTCTGGGCGCGTTTGCAGCAGCTTTCGTTGATGTAGGTAGTGCAGGAAATGTGGTATTGCTTGGTATTGTTGGAGGGGCATTGCTTTATACTGTAATCCGAGAATCTTTACCAAGAGACAGGGAAGGAAAACCACTCTATTTTGTTACGGGTCTGCTTCTATTTACAGTTTTGATACTGCTATTGTGGAATCTAGGTTTTTAGTTAGAATAAAAAATTAAAATAAAAAATAGAAATCTAGTCAGAAAAGTTAGTAAAATCTAAAACTTTCTGTGTTTTTGGTAGCATTCCTTACAATAAACTGGTCTGCCTTCCTTTGGTTTAAAGGGAACTTCTGCTTCGTTACCGCAATCTGAGCATGTAACTTTATGCATTTCCCTATCTCCGAAACCTCGGTCTTCAAATCCCATTTGTTTTTTCACCTATATCTACTAGTTATACATAAAGATTTATACTCGAAGCAAACAATAATCGTACATTTGTTTGCTTCTCCTAATAATCAAATACAATGATAATATTTGAAAATTTGTTGCATTTGATATACTAGAAGTAGAATCCTTCTGTATACTAAGTCTTAGCTAAGCAATTGTGGTTTATAAATGTATCTTTTTTATGCATGCCTGCATACTAGCGTCTGGGGATGTCTGCGACATCCCGAAACTGACCTGTAACAGAGGTATTGTTTGTTAGAAAGCCTACTCTTGATTTTTCTCAAGATCTCTTTGTACGTCTCTGATCTCTTTGTATTCCTGAGCCATCTCTAGGAAATATTCATGGATTCTCGTGTCGTTAGTTAACTCTGGATGGAATGTTGTTAGGAGTATGTTGTCCTGTCGGACCATGACTGGGTTATTCTTATGCTCTGCAAGAGTCTGTGTGCCATTGTAAAAGCTCTTGATTACAGGGCTTCTGATGAAAACTCCTTTAAAGTCTCCAATGTTTTTTATGCTTAAATCTGCTTCAAAGCTTTCTATCTGCCTTCCGTATTCGTTTCTTTTTATGCTTATTTCCGCTAGACCAAGCTTTGGCTGCTTGCTTCCTATAATATCTTTTGCGAGTACGATTGCACCTGCACAAGTGCCATAGATAGGCATGCCTTGCTTGTGTTTTTGCTTGATTTTGGTGTCTAGCTTGTATCTTTTCATCAGCAAACTTATTGTGGTGCTTTCTCCACCAGGTATTATTAATGCATCTAAATCCTCTAGGTCTTGCGGTAATTTTACTTCTATTGGATCCGCATCTAATTTTTCCAGAACTCTTTTGTGTTCTCTTACATTTCCCTGTAAAGCTAAGATTCCCACTCTCATCTAATTCCCTCTTTGCTGCATCTTTAGTTCTAATTTTTCTATTTCGAGGCCTTTCATCGCTTCTCCTAGGCCTTGAGAGGCTTTTGCAACTATTTCCGGTTTGTCATAATGAGTTGTAGCTTCAACAACAGCTTTTGCTGTCTTTTCCGGGTTTTGAGATTTGAAAATACCAGAACCTACAAAAATACCATTGCATCCTAAAAGCATCATCAATGCTGCATCTGCTGGCGTTGCTACACCACCGGCTGCAAAGTTTACTACAGGTAATCTCTGTATATTTTTTGTCTGCTCTACAAGGCCAAAAGGAACTTTGAGCTTATCAGCTTCTTTTCTTAAATTCCTGCCAGAAACATTTTTCAACTGTTCTATTTCTTCATTAATCAGGTTGATATGCTTTACGGCTTCAATTATGTTTCCAGTCCCTGCTTCTCCTTTTGTTCTGATCATTGCGGCCCCTTCATTTATTCTTCTAAGTGCTTCTCCTAGATTTCTTGCTCCACAGACAAAAGGAACTTTAAATTTATGCTTATCAATGTGATTATTGGCTGCTGGAGTAAGAACTTCTGATTCATCAATATAATCGACACCTAAAGATTGTAGAATCTGAGCTTCTGCAAGGTGGCCTATACGAGCTTTTGCCATTACTGGTATGGAAACCGATTTCATGATCTCTTTTATTTTCTTGGGATCAGCCATCCTTGCTACTTTTCCCTCTTTTCTTATGTCTGCTGGCACTCTTTCTAATGCCATTACAGCTACTGCACCAGCTTTTTCTGCTATTTTAGCTTGCTCGGCTGTAACAACATCCATGATGACGCCGCCTTTCAGCATCTCTGCAAGGCCTTTTTTCAATCTGAAAGTTCCTGTAGTACCGTTAGTATCCATTACCATCCCCTTATGATTCAGAAATGTAGGTGGTATTTTAAATATTGCGAAAAAATAATTCAATGAATAGTAAAATATATAAATCAGTTATTACGGTAGAGTTGTCATGAATGTTTTAAAGGGGCTTTTAGTGCTGCAGTTTGTTTTCTTATTCATCATTCCATTAAGTTTTGCAGAGATACAGCTGATACTTCCTGAAAAGGGGTTTTATAATCTCGGGGAAAAAGTTGCTCCTACTGTATCCATCAAAGAGGATGAGGCTAATTATGGATTCTTTAAACTGCTTATTTCTTGTGAGGATTATGAGCTGCAATATTATACTATTCCTCTGGATTTGGAAGCTGGCTCTAGGACACAATTAACTGTTCCCGGTTTACCGTTATCAGACACTATGGATGGCAAATGCAGGTTAAGAGCTGACCTCGATGCAACTGACGGAACCAGAATAGACAGCCAATGGTCTGAATATTTTGTTGTGACAGATGAATTAAACATAAAAGTAGATGATGCTTTGGAAGCAAAACCGGGAGAAGATCTTTTAGTTAGCGGAGAAGTAAGAGATTACAATAATAAGCTGCTATCAAAAGCAGATGTAGAGATAACTTTTAGAGGTACTAAAACTGAAGCAGAGGTTTCTTTCGGAAAGTTTGAGCATCAGATTCATTTAGATTCGAATGCAGGAGCAGGAGATATTCCTATGTCTATTAAGGTAATGGATGAGCATGGGAACTATGGAGATGCAAGCATTAATATCAAAGTTTTATCAATACCGACAAGAATTGAAAATACACTTGAGAATAATGTTTTGATGCCTGGAGACAGACTTAAAGTCGGAATAATCCTTTATGACCATAGTAATAATGCCATGAATGGGAGCGTGATAAATGTTAAGATTTCTGACCCTAATGAAGATGTAATAACAGAGCAGGATGTAGAGAGCAAAGGTAATATTGAATTTGAAACAGATAAAAATCTGCTTCCCGGGGAATATTCCTTACTGAGTGTATTTGAGAATATAAAGAGGGAAAGCAGCTTTACCATAGAAGCAGTCAGAGAAATTGTAATGAAACAGGAAGGAAGTCTTGTGAATATTGAGAATGTTGGTAATGTTGGTTATAAAGATGAAGTCACTATTGTTCTGGAAAGTGATGATAAGAACTATGTTATAAACAAGAAAATTGATCTTGAAGTTGGAGAAAAGATAACAATTGACCTTTCCAAAGAAGTGCCGCAGGGAACTTATGATATAATACTTCCTCAGGAAGTTGTTGAAGAAGAAGATTTGGAAGTCGAGCAGACAAATGTTATAGAAGATGTACAGATTGATGATAATAGGAATGTAGTTAAGAAAACTACAGATAGCATGTCGGTCATTACAGGGGCTGTTGTCGGCGCAGCCGGTTATGTGGCTTCTCGGCCGTTATTAGCTACTGGAATTCTCGCTTTTATAATCATAGGAGTTGTGACGCACTATAGCTGGGGTTTTATAAGAAACCGGGCAAAAGGAAAAGAAGACGAGACAGAGCATGTGTTTGAAGATTTCAAGTACGAAGATAAAGGTGAGAATGCAGGATTTGAGCCAAAAAATGAAGATAATAAGCCTGGAAATTAAAAGTGTAGGTATAGGGAAATTTTTCCCTAAAGAAGACCAATTAGAATTGGATATATCCTTTAATGATGGTGCTGATAAGCAGATTCTGAAAGTGGTTGATATCTCTGATTCAGAAGGCGCTGCTGAAGGCATTTTGGCCGAATTAAGGAAGATGGAGAAGAGCATCAACAAGAATAATGAAGGTGCAGAATCCATTGTGGATAGTTTTGTGAATATTGTGATAAAAAATGAAGATGACGCCTTAAAAGAAATTGCTGGATTTGTAGAGAAAGCCGGGAATATAATAAATGAAATCAAAAGCAAGAATGTTGCAGAAGGTTATCTTGATATCATAAGAGAATTGAAAGGTTTGAAGCTTGATATGATTCAGGATTCTTAAGATTTTCTTCGTTTAATATTTGCAGTTCTGCTCGGTCTTAATTTTTCAGCGCCTTTTCCTTTATTGCTTCTCAGGCCTCTGGATTTCTTTGCAGATGAAGTTAAACCACGGAAAACACGCCCTTTATGCTTGTTTTTGAATATCCAGTTTATTCTTTGGTCTGCAAGGATCTGAGGATGAGCTTTATCAACTAAGATTATCTCATACCAAAAATAATCCCCGTTTTCCCCGGCATAATAACTGTTAAGAACTTCGCAGTTAGGATAGTTTTTTACTGATCTTTCTTCTGCAACTGATTGGTAGCTTTTATCCACATCTTTTCTTTGTCCGAAGTGCTTGCTTCTTCTTCCGTGCCTTATTGTCTCTCTTTTTCTTCCGCCTCGGCCTACCCTTTGCCTGACTATGATGTAACCTTGTTTTGCTTTGTATCCTAATGATCTTGCTCTGTCTATCCTTGTAGGCTTTTCAATCCTTACAGTAACACCTTGTTTTTTCCACTCTAGAATTCGCTTTCTCCAAATATCTCCTAGATTTTCCTTTGGATTTTTCCAGATTTCCCTTATATGTTGATACATTCCCATCTTACAGCTTCCTTCATTAAATTTAATTTAGGATTCAGGTAAGCAACTACCCACATTTCCTTATGTGAAGGAATAAAGGCCTATTTATAAAATTTGTTAATTTGGACCAACCTATTCTAACAGTTAAATTTAAAAGAAGTTTAAGCATACTTCAGATAAAATGTCAAATATTTACTCAACTTTTGCAGAGGTAAGTGAACATTATGGTGGAATAGTGGAACCTCGTGCAGACCGACAAGCCAGATCAAAGCGCCTCAGTACGACAGCACGTGTTTTGGAAAGTCTAATTGGAGATGTCCCCGAGGTAAGTGTTGATGGAGGTTTGACTGGCATAGCAATAGAGCAAATTATGGAAGAACTCGAAAGAGAAGGAATTCCAAAACGCTCGCGAGATGCTGTAATGTCCGATATTCGTGTGATAGGATTTGATGTAGGTTTAAGATTATATCTTGTACCGGGTGGTGAAGGGACAATTGGATATGGGATCCCATAGTTTAAACTAATATTTATTTGTCATTTACTATCGATAATAAAAATAAAGAAATAAAATAGTAAACTATATAAATTTCTGCGGTAATAAAAAATAAAATGATGCTAGACAGCCAAAATATGTGGAAAGTGATAAAGGATTTTCCTGCGCAATGCAGGGAAGCTTTAGGTTTGCCAAGAGGAATTTCCGCTTCCGGAAATATAAGTAACATTGTTGTTGCTGGAATGGGTGGCAGTGCTGTAGGCGGTGATTTTCTGAAGATTTATTTGAGTGATGCAAATATTCCTGTTTATGTCAACAGAGATTATAAGCTTCCTAAGTTTGTTGATGAGAACAGTTTAGTTTTTGTTGTGTCCTACTCGGGCAATACTGAAGAGACATTGTCTGCACTTGCAGATGCCAAGCAGAGAAATGCGCAAGTGATTGGGATAACTTCCGGCGGAAAGTTAGCAGAGGAATGTGAAAAAGTTATACAGATTCCATCCGGTATGCAGCCAAGAGCTGCTTTGGGATATACATTCTTTCCAATGCTTGGTGTTTTGCATAATACTAATATTGCTCGAGTGAAGAATGATGATTTAAATGAGATGCTTGAGATCCTTAAGCAGACTGATAAGTTTAATGATGCCGGAGAGGCTTTATCCAAAAAACTGAAAGAAAAGATACCTATAATATATGCTTCTGAGGCTTTAGGTGCGATAGCTTTCAGATGGAAGACGCAGATCAATGAGAATGCGAAGATGCCTGCTTTCTACAATGTCTTTTCCGAGATGAATCATAATGAAATAGCGGGGTATAAGAGTATGGACCATAAGTTTGGTGTTGTGATGATTAGAGACAAGAACGATAATGATAGGATAAAGAAAAGGATGGATATATGCAGAGAAATAATGGAACAGTATGTGAATGTTGAAGAAGTCGAGACACAGGGGGAAAGTTTGCTGGCTAGGATGTTTTCTACTATATTTTTAGGTGATTATGTTTCTTATCATATGGCTTTATCAAATCGTGTAGATCCAAGCCCTGTTGAGATTATTGAGGGGATGAAGAAGAAGTTAGTAGAGTAATCATCTAAAAATTTATAATAGTTGTCATATTTCTTTTTTGAGGGGGAAATGTTACTTAAATCTATTAAATTAGAAAATATCAGGAGCTATGTCAATCAAAAAGTAGATTTTCCTTTAGGGTCATTACTTCTTTCAGGGGATATTGGTTCAGGTAAATCAACTATTTTATTGGCTATTGAGTTTGCTTTGTTTGGTTCTAAGCCAAGTGAACTTCCTGCTAGTTCTTTATTGAGGCACGGGAAGAATGAGGGTTCTGTTGAATTAAATTTTGAATTGGAAGGAAAGGATGTGATCATTAAGAGGAACTTGAAAAGAAGTAAGAATGGTATAAAGCAGGAAATAGGATATATAATAACTGATGACCTTAAAAAAGAATTAAGCCCTGTTGAGATGAAAAGCCAGATGTTTGATTTATTAGGATATCCAAAAGATCTGGTTTCAAAAGGAAAAGACCTAATCTATAGATATACTGTGTATACTCCACAAGAAGAGATGAAGCGGATCCTTGCAGAAGATACAGATACGAGATTAAACACATTAAGGAAAGTGTTCAATGTTGACAAATACAAAAAGATAAGGGAAAATTCTTCTGTTTTCATAAGAAGCTTGAAAGAGAAAAAAAGAGAATTTGAAGGATTTATATTAGATCTAGGAGATAAGAAAAAAGAACTTGATAAGATAAGCAAAGAAATTTTTTCTGTAGACGAAAAAATAAAGATCATTGCTCCGAAAGCCGAAGTGGCAAAACAAGACTTAGAGAGAAAAAAAGAAAGAATAATGGTGTATGAAACTAAAGTGAATGAATTGAATAAGCTTAGGAATGATTTAACAGTCTTAGATTCTGATTTAGGCAATACAATAAAAAATCACAATAAGAATAATGAGGATATTGAAAGATTAAACAAGCAGATAATTGATCTTGAAACCAGTCTTGGAAAAGAAGAAATAATTGATAGTGCAGCAATAAAAGAAAAAATAAAAATTTTTGATAATGATATTAAAAAATTAAATGAAGAGTCCGATGAAGCAAAACAGAAATTAAATGAATGTGGTGTTAATAAAAGCAAGTCAGAAGAGACAATAGATACAGTGTCTAAGATGGAAAAATGTCCACTGTGCCTGCAGAATGTAGAGCATAAGCACAAGGATTCTATCCAGGACTGGGAAGTCAGGCAGATAGTATTGGCAGAAGAAAACATAAAGTTTTTTTCCGGAAAGGAAATTGAAATTAAAGATAGGTTAGATTCTTTAGAGAAAGAAAAGGAACTTTTGAGAAAAACAGAGAGCAGTTTGGAACTTATAAAGTTAAAGATGCAGAATGTGAGTGAAAAAAAGCAGGAAGTTGCGAAATTGGGAAAAGACCAAATTTCTATCAAGGAAAAAATCGGAGAGATAAATGCTGAAAAGATCAAGGTCAATGAAAAAATTGACGCTATTAAAAGTGTCGAGGAAGATTACAAGATAGTCAAGACTCAATTGGATATAGCATTAGGAGAAGAAAAGAAACTGGATATAGAAAAAGTGAGTCTGGAGAAAGAGAAAGAATCCTCAGACAGGATCTTAAAGACCTTGCAGGAAGAAATAGAGAAAAAATCCAAGGCAAAAGAAAATTTAATGAGTTATTC
The DNA here is from genome assembly GCA_964469645.1 of uncultured Methanosarcinales archaeon. Taxonomy (GTDB): domain Archaea; phylum Nanobdellota; class Nanobdellia; order Woesearchaeales; family GW2011-AR4; genus JACPJP01. Next base: position 9,732 of record CAYXZV010000001.1, read on the forward strand.
TGATCTGCAAAACTGGCTGGAAAATTACTTTGTTGATCTGATGGGCATAATGGAACGGCATGTCATGCTGCAGATTTATCATAAGTTTAATGAGCTGTTTAAGACATGGTTTAATATCTTGATAGAGGATGAAACCATAGCTGTAAGGCTTGATGATGAATTTACTCCGGTGATAGAGCAGAATGGCTATGAGACTTACGTTGAAAATTTAAGCGGCGGAGAGAAAACAGCTGTGGCGTTGTCTTATAGGCTGGCATTGAACAAAGTAATAAATGATATTGTTTCAGGTATAAAGACAAAAGATATCTTGATGTTGGATGAACCGACTGATGGTTTTAGTTCTGAGCAGCTTGATAAAGTAAGAGATGTGCTGGAGCAGCTTGATACAAAACAAGTTGTCATTGTGAGCCACGAATCAAAAATAGAAAGTTTTGTCGATAAAGTTGTGAGAGTTGGGAAGGAAGAGCACGTAAGCAGCGCTTACTGAATTCTATATTAAAATCAAAACCAGCTGAAAAACTTTGTTTTTCTAGGTATTCGGAAAACTTTGGGTTTTCCGAAACCTTTTTAAATGCCTAAACCTTTTTTAGACGTATGAATGCTATGGGTAAAAGTCTGGAAACATTGAAGCATGAAGACAAAGTTAGGCAGTGCCCTGATTGCGGAAGCGAACAAATAGGTTTTGACAAAGGCGAAAACTTCTGCAAGAAATGCGGTTTAGTTCTCGATTAGATCTTTCTATTTTTATGAATCCTTTTTTATTCATTGATGATTAAAATATTGCTAAAATAAGGAAAAACTTTAAAAAGGATTAGAGTTTCATATTCTCCATTGGTACTTTTTACCAAAAAATTTTTGGAGGTAATTAAAAATGGGACATTGTGATAAATGTAACGTAGATTTTGACGACGCTGATGAAAATGCGGCTAACGCGCACAAGCACGAAGAAGCTGCAGCAGAAGGCGGAGACGCACCAGCTGAAAACGCAGAAGCACCAGCTGAAGGCGGTAGTGAAGAACCAAAAGCAGAATAAATTTTTTTATTTTGTTTTTGCTGATTTTTTTTCTTTTTATATTTTAAATTGAATTGTTTTCTAATTTTATTTCAGGTATTACTTCGGCTCTTAAGTCATAAGTAGTTGCATTGTTTACCTTTACATCCACTTCCTGGCCTAAACTGAAATTTCCTTTGACGATTATTGGTTTGTATGCAAAATTTCTTCCTACCCATGTATTATCTTTTCCAATTTCGTTGATCATTATTTTTCCCTGCCAGCCGATCCACTTTTTGTTCTGTTTTTTTGCTGTGGTGATGAATAAATCTGTTAGAGCTCTGCTTCTTTCTTTTTTTATGCGGTCTGGAAACTGTTTCATCCTTGATGCTACTGTATGTGGACGTGCGGAGAACCTTGCAATGTTTAGGATGTCTGGCTTTATATCCTGGATTAAATGTAAAGAATCCTGGAACTGTAGTTCTGTTTCTGTTGGGAATCCTACAATCATGTCTGAGGCTATGGTTATGTCCTTGACATATCTTCTGAATTTTTCTATTATTTCCTTGAACTCATGGACATTATATTTTCTTTTCATCTTTCCAAGAACTTCATTGTTTCCAGCTTCTACAGGTATGTGGAGGAATTTGAACATCCGGTCATCTTGGTAGATTTTTATCAATTCATCACTCATTGCCATAACATGCCTTGGGTTTATCATTCCCAATCTTATCTTGTAGTTTCCAGGCACTTCTTTGAGAATTGTGTTTAGTAAGTTTGGTAATGTTCTTTCTCCTTTGTCTAAGCCATAAGCGCCATTATCTTGGGAAGTAAGCCATATCTCTTTGCATCCTTGCTCAATGTTCTTTTTTACTTCGTTTACTATGTATGTTTCAGGGTAGGTAAAGATATTTCCCTTGATTAGTTTTACAGAGCAATAAGCGCAGAAATCATCACAGCCGGATGCTATTGGTACGATACCTATAACTTTATTTGTCCTTATTTTTGGCAGTTCAGCTTTGATTATCCTTTCTTGTGTTAAAGCTTCTAAAATATTTCCTTGCAAAGATTCTTCAACTGCCTCTACAATTCGGTGTATGTTATGGGTGTTGATTAAGCTTGCTTGTTGGTTTATCTGTCTTATTTTTGGGATGATGTCTCTTGTTATGCATCCTGTTATGATCAAATTTTTTTCTGGGAACTGTTCTGTGAATTTTTTTATTTCTCTTAATGGTACAATAGGACCTTTTACGGTGCAGATGTTGATTATATTTACATCAGAATATTCCATGTCATCTACTATCTTGAAGCCGTTTTTGACTAATAGCCCCATCATTGCTTCTGATTCAACTAAATTTGCGCTGCATCCATGAGTTTGGATGTATACTTTTGTCATAATTCAGAACTAAGTGGATTATTTTTATAAATGTTTTTGAAGAATTCTATGTTGCAAGTTTTTTCTTAAGATTCTGTCCTTGCAACCTGGTGCTTGCATTTCTTGCATTTAAGTATCTTATATTTTGTTCCTGCGACTATTTCTTCCCTTAAGACTTCCATTTCTATTTTGCATTTCTTGCATAGTTTGTCTAAAGTCATTTTATTAAATCCAATGCTTCTTTAATCATTGATTCTGCTTTCTTTTTGTTTGGTGAATCTGAGATGACTCTTAAGACATTTGCCTCTGTTTTAGATTCTCTGAACCATATATATTCGTTGTCATTTAAATAAATTTTCAAACTACCCGATTGTCCGGACTCTTTTATTTTATAATTTTTTTTGATATAATGAATTTTTAAATTTTCTTTTATCTTTCCGTATTTTTTTGAATCGATATTAACTTTTGTTTTTATATTGTAATATTCAGGCAGTTTTTTTATTAAATCATTGATATTTTTGTTACTGATTATCTTTAACAGATAAATCAAGGTTAAAATACCATCCCTGCATCTTGAGTCAGGTATTATTATCCCTGAACTGGAACCCTCTCCGCCAACTGGAGCTTTTAGTTCGTACATTTTGTCAACGACATTTATCTCTCCAACTTGAGTTTCAATGTATTTTGCATTATGCTGTTTTGCTATCTCTTTTACAACACCTGATGTTGCGTCATTTACTACAATTGCTTTATTTTTAGCAGTTTTTAAGATATCATCTGCTATTAAAGCTAGTAATTTGTTTCCTGAGACTAAGCTTTTGTCAGTTACAATCTCTATCCTATCTGCATCACAATCAAATCCGGCAGCGAAATCGTATTTTTTTTCTCTTACTATATTTGCCAGGTAAATTAAAGATTCTTCGTTAGGTTCTACGGTTCTGTTGAAAAATCCATATTTCATGTTGATTCCATGGACTGTTACGTTAAGTTTTTTTAGGATTTCTTTTGCAATAATTCCAGTACCTCCGTTAGGATCTATTATTATTTTTAATTTTGAGTTTTTAATCTTGTTTTTTTCTTCTTCTGAAAGGAAATTTAAGATGTAGTCTTGGTAAGCTTGGTTTATTTCATCGTATTTTTTGATTACTTTTTTGGTTTTAATATTATTTATCTTGTTTATTTCGTTGTAGGTTTTGATAACCTTTTCCATGTCTTCCGGTCTTAGAACAGCTCCATCTTTATCTAAGAACTTGAAACCGTTCCAGTAAGGTTCGTTATGTGAAGCTGTAATTATTATCCCTCCATCGGCTTTGAAATGCCTTACTGCGAATTCAGTCATGGGGGTTGATGCTATGCCTATGTCTATTACATTGCAGTCTAAGGCTTCTAAGACTGCATTTTTTAGAGTATCTCTGGATTGTCTTGTGTCAGTACCAATTACTATTTTTTTTGGGTTTTTTAGTTTTTGATAAGAATAAGCGTATTTAGCTGCCACTTGTTCAGTCATATCTTCATCATAAATTCCTCTTATCCCTGAAAAAGATTGCACTAGTGCCATAGAAATTGGTTTGTTTTAGGGGTATTTAAGGGTTTTTGAAACTTATATAGCGGACAAACCAAATATCTTTAGAAATAGTTTAGTTTGTCTAATATAGCAAACACATAATTAATGTACAAATTTAGTGTGTTTGCTATACATCCACAACAACTGTTGCTTTATAGCCGTCTTTTGTCTTTTCTATCTTGAACATATGCAATGTAATTGCTTTTATGTCATTTCTTAGTTCGTGTTTGTTTCTATCGATAGGTTCTCCTTTGAGTTCTGCACTTAAATTGTTTTTTTTAATATCTACTTTTGCTGTCTTGAATAAGAAAGAATCCTTGTCTTTTAAGAACAATATTTCTGAAAGGAAATCAAACAGTTGATCTTCTGTTTTATTTGTGGTGATATTTATTGTTTTTTTCTCTTTTTCTTCTACTTTGTTTAAGTTTGTAGTCTCTTCGAATATTGCTAATGCTGCGTTTTCGAACAGTTCGTTTAGGTCTTTTCCGTATATTTCGAATGCAATGTCTGCTATTGCAACATCTTCTAACACTTTGTATTTTTTCATGGTATGAAGAGAATTTTGTTAATTTATATTTCTTGCGGTAAATAAGACCACTGGACATTCATTCCTGAGCACTGGACATCTGCGCGTGAGGTTTATATATTGGTTATACATTAGAAAAAAGAAAAAAAGGCCGAGAACGGCCTAAGACGCTGGACTCAAGATCTAATTGACATTCTCGCGAATAATGATAACAAGCGAGACAAGTATTTAAACATTTCCATTCGGTAAAGCCGGGGTGGCTGAGTTCGGCTTAAAGCGCTGGACTCAAGATCCAGTTGGTATTCTCGCGAATGTCACGCGGGTTCAAATGCTAACTGACGGAAGTTGCTGAGACTCCCGTCTCCGGCGCCGTAATAATTTAGAGAACTAAAATTAAGAATAAAACAAGCAGTGCTACAAAAAATAGGTTTATGATGTTTAAGCTAGCAGTGCCTTTCACATTTGCTCGCGGTCTTAATTGAACTACAGGTTTAGATATTCCTGCTGTTTCTAGGGTTTTGACTACTTCATTGATATCTTTGTATGCAAATCCTGCTTCTTCTGCTAGGCCTTGCATGGAAGCTGATTTTACGTAAATACCTTTATTTTCCATGTCTTTTTGGAGTTTATCTCCTCTTACTTGTTTCTTAGCGGCTGTTCTTGACATAGTTCTTCCAGAACCATGAGCTGTTGTTCCGAAAGTTTCATCCATTGCTTTTTCGGTTCCAACTAATAAGTATGATCCTGTTTCCATGGAACCACCTATGATAACTGGTTGTCCTGTTTGTTTGTAGATATTTGGTAGTTCTTTGTGATTAGGAGGGAATGCTCTAGTTGAACCTTTTCTATGCACAACTACTTTCTTTCTTTTTCCATCTACGTTATGTTCTTCTACTTTAGCTACATTATGTGCAACATCATAGACTAAGTTCATTTCCAGTTTTTCTGGGCTTGAGTTGAAAACTTTAGAGAAACCTTCTCTAATTCTATGTAAAATAACTTGTCTGTTTGCGAATGCCATGTTAGCAGCGCATGCCATCGCTTTGTAATAATCCTGGCCTTCATTGCTTGCGAAAGGAGCGCATGTAAGTTCTCTGTCTAAGACAGGAATGTTGTATTTTTTCATAGCTCCTGAAAAAATTCTTAAGTAATCTGTTCCTATTTGGTGTCCGAAGCCTCTACTTCCGCAGTGGACCATTATAACAACTTGATCTTCTGTGTGTATACTGAATTTAGCTGCTGTTTCTTTGTCTATGATGTTATTTGCCTGTGCTACTTGTACCTCTAAGTAATGGTTTCCTGAACCTAAAGTTCCTATCTGTTTAATTCCTCTTTGTTTTGCTTTATCTGATACTTTAGATGGATCTGCCCAGTCTATCTTTCCATAGCCTTCTGTCCTTTCTAAGTCTTCTTTCCAGCCATAACCGTTTTCTACGCACCATTTGCTTCCGTCTGTCATTAATTCATTGAATTGGCTAGGGTTTATGTTGACGAAACCTTTTGCACCTACACCTGAAGGAACTGTTTTGAAGAATTCGTTTACTAATTCCTTTAGTTTTGGCTCTACTTCTTTTATTGTTAGGTTGGTAGTTACTAAACGCATTCCGCAATTTATATCAAAACCTATGCCGCCTGGGCTTATTACTCCAGTTTCTGTATCGAAAGCTGCAACTCCACCTATTGGAAATCCATAGCCCCACTTGTCTTGCCGTAGATTACCTACATAGCAATATGACCATCGGGCATACAGTAACTGTATTTCTGGAGTCCAGGAAGGCATGCTACATTAGTAACCTGTTTGTATACGCCTGGATCCATTGCTTGGATTAATTTCTTAGTTCCATAGATCCTAGCAGGTACTAACATTCCTTTCTTGTATGTTGTTGGAAGTTCCCACACTACTTCACTTACTTGTTTGAGTTCTTTAGGTGGTCCACTTTGTTTTTCCATTATTTATTTTACCTCCATAGTCTTTTATAATCAAATAATAATATTCAGACCCTGTATTATTTTTCCAAGGACCGAACAATTTTGAGTTAATCTTGTATTTATTTAAAGCTTTCTTTAAATTTATGAGATTTACCTTTTTAATAGAACAAAACCTAATTTCGTTTCGTGATTCCCTTGTTTTTCCATTTACTCTTACAAACTCAAGTAATCCTCTCTTATTGTTGGGTATTTTCCAGAAATAATCTTTGTAAGAATCTATTGCTTCTAATAGTTTTTTATTTTTATTTGGATGCAAAAATCCTATATTTTTATGAAACCTTTTTAGATTACTTAGATCGCAAATGGTTAAGCGCCAGATCATTCTATCTTTTTTCTTATGGATTTTGGAATCAATTTTAAATTTCTTCAATGCTACTTGAATACTTAATAGGCCAGTTTTGTTGCAGCAATCTACTCCAATTAACCTGCTTTTTGCCGGTTGGTTTTCTACCCATCCTTCGCAATCAAAAAATGCCCTTAACCAGAATTTTAAATTTTCTTTGGATAGTTGAGGTAATTTCCATTCGTAGGAATAATATGAATAATTCTTGGTTAGAATATAGTAAACATCTTTATTCTGGATTTTACATCTTCCTTCATTTGTGATTATAGATTTTAATCCAAATATTAACTTAAATTTGGTTTGGAAATCTTTTAGAAGTACTTCATTTGTATTTCTAAGGCCAATATGGTAATATTTATGTCTTTGATTTTTTGGATTTCTTGTAACATAACCATCAGCACATAAATAACCATGGACTGCTGCAAGATTTTTATTAAAATTCATTTTCTATTTATGATAAATGTTTTTAATTTATAAATCTCACGCGCAAATGTCCAGTGCTTATTTTCTATATTGAAAATAAATACCTTATTTTTCACATTTTTTTGCTTTTTCTCGACGGTAAATTGAAGCGAAAGCTTTATATATTGTTGGGTATTAATTTTACCTCGTGGGTGGCTTAGATCTGGCTAAATTTTTTGCATTTACTAACTGGAATTTAGTCACGAAACTGAAGAATGGCAGAAGAAAAAACCGAAAAATACGATGCAGAATCCATTAAGGTAATGGAAGGCCTTGCAGCAGTCAGAAAGAGACCTGCGATGTATATAGGCAGCACAAGCTTAAGAGGATTGCATCATTTAGTGTATGAAGCTGTAGATAACAGTATAGATGAAGCTTTAGCTGGTTTCTGTAAAAAGATAGTGGTTATAATCCATAAGAATAATTCTGTAACCGTTATAGATGATGGTAGAGGTATTCCAGTAGAAAATCATCCGAAATTCAACAAACCAGCAGTTGAGATAGTAATGACAAAACTGCATGCAGGAGGTAAATTCGATAAAAAAACTTACAAAGTTTCAGGAGGACTACATGGAGTAGGTATCTCTGTAACAAACGCATTATCCAAGGAATTAACTGTGGAAGTAAGGAGAGACGGAAAGATACACGAACAAAAATATGCTCAAGGAAAACCAACAACTGAACTTAAAACAATAGGAGAATGTAATGATACAGGAACTAAAGTCACTTTCTTACCAGATGATGAAATTTTCACAGAAACTGAATTCCATTTTGAAACTTTAGCCAGCAGATTAAGGGAGCTTGCTTTCTTAAACAAAGGAATTCATATAACTTTGTTTGATGAGAGAACAAATAAAAGACAAGAATTCCAGTATGAAGGTGGTATAGTGTCATTCGTTGAATTCCTTAACAAAAACAAGAACCCTTTCCATAAGGTAATCTATTTTGAAAAGCAAAAGAATGGAACTAAATTAGAGATTGCCATGCAGTATAACACAAGCTACCAGGAAAACATATTCACTTTTGCAAATAACATTAACACGCACGAAGGTGGTTCACACTTAAGCGGCTTTAAAACAGCTTTAACAAGAACCATGAACAGCTATGCAGAAAAGTTAAAGCTTAGCGATGCAAAGCTTTCAAGCGATGATGTAAGGGAAGGTTTAAGCGTGGTTATATCAGTACAATTACAAGAACCTCAGTTTGAAGGCCAAACTAAGACAAAATTAGGTAATTCTGAAGTAAAAGGTATTGTAGAAAGCTTAGTAAACGAAAACTTAGGAATTTTCTTAGAAGAAAATCCTAAGATAGGAAAGCTTATTGTGGATAAGTGTGTAAATTCAGCCAAGGCAAGAGAAGCAGCTGCAAAAGCAAGAGAATTAACTAGAAGAAAAGGAGCGCTAAATTCACATTCATTACCAGGGAAATTAGCTGATTGTTCTGAGAGAGATCCTGTAAAGTCAGAAATTTACATTGTAGAAGGTGACAGTGCAGGAGGTTCTGCAAAACAAGGTAGAAACAGGAAATTCCAAGCTATTCTACCTTTAAGAGGAAAAATACTGAACGTAGAGAAAGCAAGATTGAATAAAATTTTTGAGAATGAGCAGATAACCACTATGATAACTGCTTTAGGCACCGGAATATCCGAAGAGTTTGACGTTGAAAAATTAAGATATCATAAGATAGTAATAATGACAGATGCGGATGTTGATGGTGCACACATCAGAACTTTATTGTTAACGTTCATCTATAGATATATGAATGATCTAATCACAAAGGGTTATGTTTACATAGCACAACCGCCATTATTCAAGGTTACTAAGAATAAAAAAGTGCATTATGTCTATTCTGATGAAGAATTAGAAAAATTATTTGTAGATATAGGAAGAGATCAAGCTAATGTACAGAGATACAAAGGTTTAGGAGAGATGAATCCTAGCCAATTATGGGAAACTACTATGGATCCAGAACATAGAACTTTGCTACAAGTAAGCTTAGAAGATGCAGTTGAAGCTGATAAGATATTCACTATACTAATGGGAGATCAAGTAGAACCAAGAAGAGATTTCATACAGCAGCATGCAAAAGAGGTTGCTAATCTGGATGTTTAAAAATGGTTGATTACGTGTCTTTAGTCGGTTATGCTGCAGGAATTTTGGCAACAGCTGCATTTGTGCCACAGGTTCTAAAAACATGGAAGACAAAGTCAACTAAAGATATATCTTTAGTGATGTTTATAACCTTTACAACCGGAATTTTCTTGTGGTTGGTTTATGGAATACTCATTAGTTCGTGGCCAATCATTATTGCAAACATTGTGACATTTACTTTAGCATCGATCATATTAATATTGAAACTTAAGTATAAATAATACCAAATATTTATAAATCAATTATTTTTCCCTTAAACTATGGTAAAACCAAAGATAGCAAAGAAGGAATGGTATCCTATTCTAGCTCCAAAACTGTTCCAGAATGCAGTTTTAGGAGAAACTCCTGTTTATGAGCCTGAGCATATGATCGGAAAGGGCATTACAACAAATCTGACGAATTTAACCAGAGATATGAAAAGGCAGAACATAAATGTTAATTTTAAAGTTGTTAATGTGCAGAACGGCAAGGCTTTTACTGATGTTGTTGGATATTACATGGCGCAGTCATCTATCAAAAGGATGATAAGGAGAAATATTGAGAAAATCAATATGTCTTTCATGTGCAAGACTTCTGATAATAAAACTATTCAGATTAAGCCTCTTTTGATCACAAGATCAGCTACTATTGGTTCTGTTGCAACCAGAATGAGAAATACTACTAAGGATTTTTTAGTAAAATATGTGGGTTCTGTCACTTATGATAATCTTGTTAATGATCTTGTAAACCATAAATTACAGAATGAGTTAAGGAGAGGCATGAATAAGATCTATCCTTTGAGAATCTGCGAGATCAGGGCTATGGAATTGATTGATTTGGAGAAGAAGAAACAAGCTCGGGATGAAGCAAATGTCGGTAAAAAGGAAAAATTAGCAAGGAAAGCGGAAGCAGTTAAGGGTGCAGAGAAGAGAGCGGAGAAAGCGAAGGAAAGTAAAAAAGAAGAAGTTAAAGAAAGTAAAGAAGAGAAGAAAGAAGAGAAACCAGCAGAAGCTAAAGAAGAGAAGAAGGAAGAAGTAAAGGAAGCAAAACCAGCAGAAGTTAAAGAAGCAGCTAAAGAATAATTCTAGTATCAAAACATATTAAAAGGGAGATTATTTTTCTTATTCCTAATACAGCCCTGTAGTCTAGTGGTCAAAGATACGAGGTTCTGGACCTTGTGACCTAGGTTCGAAACGACTGGTTACGCGCGGTCGACACGCAAGGTGCGACATTGCCTTTGGCAAGTCCCACGTGCTCGCTATTCGCTCGCAACCGTCTACGAAAGTCCTAGCAGGGCTACTTTTTAATATGAAACTGATAGCACAAGGAGCGGAATCGAAACTGTTTTTAGTAAAGAATAAAGTAGTCAAAGACAGATTTAGAAAAACCTATAGAATTAAAGAGATAGATGACAGATTAAGGAAAGCTAGAACCAGGAGAGAAGGGAAAGTTCTTGATAAGCTACAAAAATTAAAATTTCCAATCCCTAAACTAATTAATAATAATGAAAAAGATACATTAGAAATAGAATTTATTAAAGGAAAACTTATTAAGAATATATTAAAAAATAATAATTGTAATAAACTATGTAGGGAGATGGGCCAAAAAATAGCAACTTTGCATAACCACAATATAATCCATGGCGATTTAACGACTTCAAACATGATCTTCAAGAAAGAAATCTATTTCATAGACTTTGGGTTAAGTTTTTTCTCTCATAAAATTGAAGATAAAGCAGTCGATTTACATTTATTAAAAGAATCTTTGGAATCAAAACACTCTGAAATATGGGAAAAGAGTTATAAAGCTGCCTTAGATGGGTATGCAAAGAAAGCCAGAGACGGTAAAGATATATTAAATAGGATTAAGGTTGTTGAAAAAAGAGGAAGATATAAACATAAAAGATGAGTTTTCTTGAAATAATAATTGTAGCTACTGGTTTTCTTGCACTGTACTGGGTCTTTTGGGGGCAAAGGAAATATAATGAAATGTTTATCCCAAAAAGAAAAACTAAGTTAAAAGCAATTTTGTTTGATATGGATGGGGTTATAATAGATTCTTTTGAAGCGTCTTTTAAGATATTTAATGAGATGAGAAAACTGCTTAAATTTAAGCCTATGAGCAAAGAAGAGTACAAAAAAAAGGCCTGGGGCAGATATATAGGGGATAATGCCAAGGAATATCTTAAAATCGACAGTATGGATGAAGTTAGGGAAGAATATGGAAAATCTGTTTCAAAGCATAGGCTTGAAGCAAAGCTGATGCCTAAGGCAAAAGAAGTTCTTAAGAAAATAAGGAAAAAAAAGATTAAAACAGGACTTGTGACCAATACCAATAGGAAGTTTGTAATGAGAGTACTTAATAGAAATAAAATTAAGGATTTATTTGATGTTGTAGTAACTGTAGATGATGTGGAAAAACCAAAACCTCATCCTGATCCTATATTTAAGGCCTGTGAAAAGTTAAATATCCTGCCGGACGAAACAATATTTGTCGGAGACACAAATAATGATTATAAAGCTGGGAAATCAGCTGGATGTTTAGTTGTTGGGTTGAATACGCATGGTGATTTGGTTATTAGTAAGTTAGATGATTTGCTTGGGCTTCTTTAAAAAAACAACCTTTTTAAACTGAAATACCTATAGAAGTAGAAATGACACTACAACTACCTAAAGGAACAAGGGATTTAAGCCCTGAGGAAGCAATAGTCCAGAATAAGATAGTTGATACTCTAAAAGGTGTTTTTGAGGTTTATGGTTATTCACCATTGGAAACACCATTGTTTGAGAGGTATGATATTCTTGCTTCTAAATATGCTGGCGGTGCTGAAATTCTTAAGGAAACATTCAAGTTCAAAGATCAGGGAAAGAGAGAATTAGGATTAAGGTACGACTTAACTGTTCCTATGTGTAGGTTTATAGCGATGAATCCTAATATTAAATTGCCATTCAAGAGATATGCAATTGGAGATGTTTTTAGGGATGGTCCTGTTGAGAAAGCAAGATATAGGCAATTTACACAATGCGATGTTGATGTTGTAGGAATAAAAGACATGAAAGCAGATGCTGAGATAATTGCATTAACGCAAAGAGCTTTCAAGAAATTAGGTTTTGATTCTATCATAAAAATCAACAATAGAAAATTATTGAATGACCTGTTAGAAAATGCAGGCGTCAAAAAAGATAAACTTGATACTGCTATCTTAACCATAGATAAATTAGACAAATTTGGTTTAGACGCTGTAAAAAAGGAATTAAAAGACAAGAAAATTGACAATAAAACAATTAACAATATAGTAAAAATACTCAACATCAAAGGCAACAACAAAGAAAAATTAAACAAAATAAAAAAACAACTTAAAGAATCTGAAGGAATTAATGAAATTGAAGAATTAATATCTTCATTGAACATCTTAAGAGTCAATGTTGATTTTGATGTTTCTTTAGCTCGTGGTTTGACTTATTACACCGGAACTGTCATAGAAGTTTATCTGAAAAATAGTAGTATAAAGACCGCTGTTTGCGCAGGTGGAAGATATGATAAGATGATTGGGTCATTCATAGGCAAAGGAGACTTTCCAGCAGTTGGAATATCTTTTGGTTTGGACAGGATCTATGATGCTTATGCTGAGAAATCTGAATCAAAACAAAAAACCGTAACTAAAGTTTACATTGTGCCTATAGGAACTTTCAAAGATTCATTAAAGATAGCAGAAGAGCTAAGGAATGAGAATGTTAATGTTGATATAGATTCAGTAGGTAAAGGCCCAAGCAAGAATTTAAAGTATGCAAACAGCTTAGGAATACCTTATGTTCTGTTTGTAGGAAAAGAAGAGCTAAAGCAAGGTAAGGTTAAGCTTAAAGATATGAATTCCGGTAAAGAACAGTTAATGAATGCAGAAGAACTTGTGATGTTTCTTAATAAAAATTAGAAGATGGATGGTTCATTTTTCCCTGAACTCTTCCATCAAATCTGACGAATCATTCAAGGAAATAATGTTTTCCTTTTCCATTTGTCTCACCTCCGTAAAATCAAATTAAAGGAGTTTGTGAGTGTTACTACTAATATAGGACAAGTTATATATAAAGCTTTCGGTTTTTGAGTATATTATGGTATATTGGATGAAATGAAGCTATAGCAGTACATAAATCTATTTATACTAATTCATATCTAATTCTTCTTGAGATGAAACCTGAAACAGACTATAAAGTTGAGGAGTTCATGAATAAGGATGTAGTAGCAGTAACTCCAGATACTAATGTTCAAAGATGTGCTGAAGTAATGGCAGCAGAGCATGTTGACAGTGCAATAGTTGCTGAGAACAAGGAAATAATGGGGATTGTCACTGAGAAAGATTTAGCAAGAAAAGTGGTTGCAAAAGGCCTTGATGCTGAGGAAATAACTGTAAAGGACATAATGACAACAGAATTAGTAACTGTAGAGCCTAATAAAAGCCTTTATGAAGCTATGATCTTGCTCAATAAGAAGAAAATAAAGCATCTTCCTGTTCTGGAAAACAATGTTTTAGTAGGCATAATAACTGTTATGGATATCTTAAAAGTACAGCCTTCTTATATGGAGATCTTAGCTACTAAGA
>CAYXZV010000001.1:23807-96307 GCA_964469645.1 uncultured Methanosarcinales archaeon
TTATAATTTCCAATTAACTCTGTTTTCTCTATGATATGGCCTTCCATCGCTGCTTCTATATCAGCTTTTGAAGCACCTTCCTGTAAGTCCAGTTCTGAATCCAAAGCATAGAGTTTGAAGAAATACCTATGCGTTCCTGAAGGCGGGCATGGACCTCCATATCCTGTTTTTCCCCATGAATTTTTTCCACCAGTTCCAGAAGGTTCTTTTCCTTTCTCTATTTTGACATCTACTGGCATGTTGAAAACAATCCAATGGTCCCATGTGCCTACTGGTGCGTCTGGATCATCATTTATTAAAACTAAAGATTTAGCGTTTTCCGGAACATCTTCTATGTTTAATTCTGGCGAAGTGTCAGAACCGTCGCATGTGTATTCTGACGGTATTCCCTGATTGTGTTCGAATGCTGTACTTGTTAGTTTCATATTTTCCACCTCAGCTTGTCTTACTTGTGTTCCTTTACCGATAATGTCTTCTTTTTCTTCAACAGTGCAACCAAAAATTAAAAACATTAAAATAAAAATAATTAAAACAAAATATTTCATTCTAACAATGCCTTTTTTATCAATTATAAATAATTTTCTTTTTTTGTAATACATAATTTTAAATAGAAATAATAATTCATATCAAATATGGGGATTGAGGAAACTGTAAGGAAATATGCTCTGCAGAATGCAGTTAAGTTCAAGGGAAAAGCCAATGTAGGCGCAGTCATAGGCAAGGTTTTGGCAGAGAACCAAGAACTTAAGAAAGACATGAAGAAATTAAGCAAGCAGATACAGAAAATAATCCATGAAGTTAATTCTCTACCTAAAGATAAGCAGGAAAAAGAGCTTGAAAAATATTCGTTTAAGGAAGTTGTCAAGGAAGAAAAAGATATTTTCTCTGTTTTTGATATCAAAGAAAATGAAAAAGTTGTAACTGCATTCCCTCCGGAACCGAGCAAATACCCTCATATAGGGCATGCAAAATCAATGTTCCTTAATTACGAATTAGCAAAAAAGCATAATGGGAAGTTTATTTTGAGGTTTGAAGATACTAATCCAAAATTAGCGGATAAGGAATTCTACAAGATCCATCTGGATAATTACACTTGGTTGGGAATAAAACCAGATTTGATTGATTATGCATCAGACCATATGGAAGAGTTTTATGACTTAGCAAAGAAATTAATTACGAAAAGCTATGCTTATGTTTGCAGCTGCAGCCAGGAAAAGATAAGGAAAGAAAGGTTTCAAGGCAAAGAATGCACATGCAGGTATCTGTTGGAAAAGAAGCATCTTGAGAGGTTTGAGAAGCTATTTAAGGCAAAGGAAGGGGAAATGATACTGAGGCTTAAGGGATATATGCAGCATGAAAATACTACAATGAGAGATCCAGCCTTACTTAGAGTAATCAAGGATAGCCATCCAAGGCAAGGCAAAAAATACCATGTTTGGCCTACTTATGATTTCGAGAATGCAGTCATGGATGGAATAGAAACAGTGACACACAGATTGAGGACAAAAGAGTTTGAGTTAAGGAATGAACTGCAAAGGCACTTACAAACAGTGCTTGGTTTCAATAAGACAAAAATATATGAATTTGCTAGGTTCAACCTGGAAGGTGTTGAGAGCTCCGGAAGGATTATCAGGGAATTAATCAAGAAAAAGAAGCTTATAGGATGGGATGATCCTTCTTTGACTACAATAGTTGCATTAAGAAGAAGAGGGTTTGTGGCAGAAGCGATAAAGAGTTTTGTCTTATCCACTGGAATCAATAAGACTGAATCTACTTTAACGTGGGACGATCTTATCATGCACAATAAAAGAATTTTGGATGCAAAAGCAAACAGATATTTTTTCATCCATGATGCCAAAGAAATAAAGGTAGAAAAAGCCCCTGAGCAGACTGTAAAACTAAAATCACATCCGGATGCAGAAGAAAGCATCAGAGAATTTAAGGTAAAAGACGAATTTTACATAGAGAAAGATGATTTCAAGAAATTCAAGAACGGTAAATTATATAGGTTGATGGATTGCTTGAATTTCAAGAAAAAAGGAACTAAATTTATTTTTCATTCTACCGAACATGAAAAATTCAAGAAACATGGAGATTTGATAATCCATTGGCTACCAAAGGAAAAAGATTTAGTCAAAGCAGAAGTCTTAATGCCTGATAAAAAATTAATTAAAGGTATTGCAGAGCCTTTAACAAAAAAATTGAATGAAAATGATGTCATACAGTTTACAAGATTTGGTTTTTGCAGGTTAGATAAGAAAGAAAAGAGCAAATTAGAGTTTAGGTACAGTCATAAATAAACATGAGGTGGTTTTAATGGGTACAAGTTTAGTAGTAAGGTCGCAGGTAAAAAATCATACTAAGGTTGGAGAGAAACAACTAAGCGTCTCAAATGATTTTTATGAGGCTCTGGACAAGAAAGTTGCTAAATTGATTGAAGAAGCATGCCAAAGAGCAGCTGGAAACAACAGAAATACTTTGATGGCTAGGGACGTTTAATCTTTATTGTTTCGTTTATTTTTTCTTCTATGAGCCTTATCCTTTTTTCTTTCTTTCTTTTGTCGCTTATTATTTTTCCTAAACCTTCTTTTACGGATAACAATGCTAAGTTGAGGTCATCAATCCTTCTCCGGTTTTCTTCAAGTGCGGCATCACGCTCTTCGCTTGTTTTTAGAAGATCTTCTTCCAGTTCATTTATTTTTGCCCTTAAAATCTCCTCGGATTTTGAGTAAGGCCCTTCATAATGTTTTGGCTGGATGCCTAACTTTGCAATATAGCTGCTTTTTTTAGCGAGTCCATTGCCTATTAATACTAATTTTTTGAATAAATTGTTTATGTGTGGCTTATCTATGCCTTCAAAAGAAACATATTGTTGCATTTTATTCAGCGAAAATTCCATATGGAATTTTTAGAATAAAAAACCTTTTATGTGCATTTTGTATCATTTGCGTTTTCTCAATTTTAGGTTTTTTATTTTTTGAATCTTGCAAACAGGCCTTTTTTCTTTGGCTCTAAGTCTTCTAAATCTGGCAAGGGTGCAGCAGGCATTGCGACAGGGCCTTGTTGATTAGGTGGTGCCATTGGCTGATCAAATTGAGGTTGAGGTGGCTGGAAATCCGGTTTTGGAGGCATAGGCGGATGGAATTGTGGTTTTGGAATGTGTGGCTTGTCAATATCCTTTTTGACCATGTCTGAAATTGCCACCATACTGTCTGCAATTATCTTGTTTTGCTCCAGAATCCTGTCAAGCTTTTCATTTATCTCTTTGTGATCACTATTGCCGCTGAAAGAGCCTTCTTTCCCTTCATACTTAAGCTCTTCTGCTGATTGCCTAAATAATTTCATAAGTGAATCTACAACTTTTGTCAAAGAATCCATAGAATCAATAAGGTCTTTTGGAGAAGCCCTGTTGACTTTTCCTTTTAGTTCCTGCACTTGCCTCTTTAGTTCAGTAATCTGCTTATGAGGCATAAGATCATAAGGCTCATCTGCCATTCTATCAACCCCTTTTTTATTTGAATCTTTAATTTTATTTATATAAATGTTTCGGAAATTACATACTAAATCCAGGCGGCAGTTGCCCACCAAACTTTTTCATCATCTTAGACATGTCTCCTTTGGAGCTTTGAACATCTTTACAATTTTTTTGCTTTAGATTATTGTTTTACTAATACTATCATTTCAGATTTTATTTTTCATGGTTGCCTTCATTTTTATTTAATTATTTTCTATATTGAAAATTATTATTCAAGAGCAAAGTATTTAAATTATTACTTATATAACTAGAAAATATACTTAATTAAATGTAATATATGTTAGATAAAAATAGGCAAAAAAATGAAAAATTTAAAGATTTTTCTAGTCAGCATGTCAAACAAAACAAGAGATTCAGAAAACTGAAGCAGATTTATGATGCCATAAGAAAAAAATATTCCAATGTGCCAGAAATATTACAAAGAAACGAACTTTTTCTTCCAGATTTCATTTTCTGCAAAAAGCTTTCAAGCCTGGAGGCAATCTCTAAGTATCTCATAGAAAATTGCGGCTTAAGCATAAAAGAAGCATCGGTACTTCTTAATAGGACAAATAAGAACATCTGGCATGCATACAACTCGAGCAAAAAAAAGCTGAAAAAATTTGAGGAAAAAAGAATAAGGATCGCAATCCCAATAATAATCTTCCAGAATTCTGATTTAAGCGTTTTAGAGAATGTTGTTGTTTACCTTAAAGATGAATTAATCCTTGCATACAGCCAGATTGCAAAAATACTGCACAGGGATGATAGGACAATATGGACTGTCTACAACAAAGCATCAAAAAAGAAAACAAGAAAACACAATGAAATAAAGAAATACAAAAAAATTTCTGAAATATTTGTTCTGTTTTTCAATTTGGCAAAAAGATTTTCTGCAAGCGTTTTATTGACAGAGCTTGAAAACCAACCATTTGTTCCAGAAGATATTTTTTCTGAAAAACTTGGAAGCTTTGAATCAATAGTGAAATTTCTTGTTGAAAATTATGACCTAACTGTCCCCGAAATTGCTCATTTTCTTAACAGGCCGTACACAAGCATTTGGAATTCATATGCGTCAAGCAGGAAGAAATTTCCAGCTAAATTTGCTTTGAAACCAAGCAGACCAATTCCTGTGTCTATCTTGAGAGAAACTGAGTTTGGCGTTCTGGAAAATATTGTCGCTTATCTAAGAGACTCGCTTGAATTCTCATTCCATAAAATTTCTGTCATGATTTCAAGAGATGAAAGAACAGTCTGGGCTGCATACAAAAATAAAAATGAAAAAATGAGGAAAAATGAATTATAAAAGGCTAGCATTATTTGCAGTACTGAGCATGATTTTGCTAGCCTTAAGTATAAGCGCAGCACAAATAAATAGCTCGAACTATAAGCAGACTATATCCATATCGAGCGGTGGGATAACAAATACAAGCAGCGAAAATTATATGCAGAGTATTACAGTTGGTGGCATAGCAGGGCAGACAGAATCAGAGAATTACAAAATAAGCTTAGGATTCCAGTATGCAGTAACAGGCTTGCCGTCAGAAGTAAGCTTGATATCGCCTGCTAACAATAGCGTTATAACCAACAGGACGCCTATGTTTGACTGGAATGCTGCAGTAGGCGGAAGCAATATAACTTATGAGCTATTAATACAAAGAAAATCATGCCAAGATCTAAGCAGCTGTCAAACTGACTTGATAAACATCACAAATATTAAAGATACAAATTATACCTTGACAGAAATGCTTGATGTAGATGCTGTTTATAACTGGACTGTTAGGGCTAATAACACTGATGGTTATGGTAGTTATGCAGATGTATTTAACTTTACAGTAAACTCTCTAATCTCAGTAACCTTGCCAACAAGCAGTGTTAACTTCGGGACTTTAGCATTGGGAAGCAATGATAATACAACTGATGACAGCCCTATACCAATAACAATAGAAAATGATGGAAACATAAATATAAATGCAACCATTTACGCAAATGAAAGTTTATGGGAATCAAAGAGCTTAAATACATCCTTCTTCCAATTTAAAGCAGGCAATTCAACAGAAATAAATGCGTTTAATTGGACTGGCTCAGCAACAGACTGGCTAAATGTAACAAGTTATTCAATAGGAGCCATCAAACAACTTAACTTTAGTGATAGCAGTGATTTGGCAGAGATAGAGTTATATGTAAGTGTTCCAACAGATGAGACTGCAGGTACAAAAACAAGCACATTGGTGATAGAAAGTGAAGCATCATAAGATTATTAGATTAATTTTAATTATAGCAACATTTTTGCTTTTAAGTCAAATAGCATTGGCTCTTGGGCTATCTCCGGCAAAGAAGGTTGTATACTTTGAGCCAAATAAAGAAGAAACAATAACTTTCAATTTAATTAATAATGAGAATAAAGATTTAAAGGTTTTTGTAGAAGCAAATGGAGATTTAACAGAGTATACCCAAATAACAAATAATTTAGTGACAATAAATAAAAATGAAAAAACTAAGGAATTTAAATTAAAAATAAGCCTTCCGGAAAAATTTGAAAAACCCGGACTATTTGAGTCAATAATTAAGGTAAGTGAAATTCTAAATGCAGAAGAGGGAACAACACAAATTTCTACAAAACCATCTATCAAGGGAAAATTACAGTTAAGAGTTCCTTTTCCCAGCAAATATATTGAATCTAGATTGATTATAGACCAAAACAATGAAAAAATAAGGTTTGTGATGCCTATATTCAATTATGGAAGTGAAGATCTTAATGATGTTAAGGCTTTTGTAAAAATATTTAATAATCAAAATGGCTTAATAAAGGAGCTGGAAACTGAAAGCACTTCCATTGGCAGAAGTTCTCAAGCAAAATTAAGCGCTGTTTGGCAAGCAAATAACATAGGATCTTATTATGCAATAGCTGACATAAATTATGATGGGGAAAGCTTAGAATTAAAAGAACGTTTTGATATCGGAGTCCCATTCATAAATATCACAAAGATTATTGTTAATAATTTTAGATTAGGGGATATTGCTAGATTTGACATTTACCTCAAAAGCGACTGGAATGATATGATTAATGCTTATGCTGATGCTATTATTTTTAAGGGTGATAAAATTTATTTGAGCTATAAAACAGACTCTATTGATTTAGTGCCTCAAAGGGAAGATGCTGTTTATCTTTACGGGGATACTGCAAATATAATTGAAGGAGATTATAATTTAAATCTTACAATAAGATATCCTCAAGGAGAAAGCAAGTATGTTGTTGGTTTGAATGTTAATAAAGATTCTATTATAACAAGATTGACTCCTAAAAGAATTGTTTCTGAAAAACCCTTAATAAAATACTTGACCGTAGCTATTGTAATTTTAATGATTATTGCTGCTTTATTGCGCTTTAAAAAATTCAAGAAAAGGTGAATTAGCAGGTATCTAAGTTTAGTGATGAATCTGCATAAAATTCAAAAATTTTAAAGCAAAAAAAAAAGAAACTTATTTAAATAAGTGCCATCATAAAGTAAAGAAATGAAAGAAGAGGTCACAAAAAAAACAGGTGTAATTTTGCTTCTTATTTCAATCGTTGTAGCTATTACATTTACATTTGTTATTTTAAGCTATACCCAAGCTCCAAAGGTTGTTGAAGGCCCGAGAGAATATGCTTCAAGCGGAGAAATTACTCTAACTGTTGAAAGACCTCCAATAGTAAAAGATGAGGGCAAGGGAAGTGTCAGCTTAACTTTACTGCCACCAGAATAGAATTAATCAAAATTTTAAAACAATAAAAAACAATAAAAGTGATAAGTAATGGAAGTCTCAAATAAAACAATCATGGTTTTATTAATCGCAACAATCGTAGTGTCTTTAGGAGGAACTTACATTTCATTATCTGCTGTAAATAATAGGCTGGCTTCTATAGGCTTAGCTCCTATTACAGGTTTTGTGACGACTGTTCCAAATGCAACTGCCACTGTAACAGTAAATACTGTTTCATCAATACAGTTTTCACAATCCAGTGTTGCGTTTGGCTCTGGCAGTGTAAATACTACTGGAGGCTTTAATAACTGCACGCTTAGCACAACTGATGCTAAAAACACTGGCTGCACAGATTTCAATGAGGTATATAACGGCTTTACAATAGAGAATGACGGGAATACAAATTTGAGCGTAGAGTTAAGGTCTAATGTGTCTGCTATAGAATTTGTCGGGGTTAATAACGCCTTATTTTTGTGGAATGTAACAGTGAATGAGACCGGAAGCTGCGTGAATAAATCAGGCACTTCCAGAACATCTGTTGAACCTAATACAACTAGTTCTGATACTTGTGGCGGCATGGGCCCTAATGATTGTGGCTCTATCTTTGAGAGTGTAAGCACATCAAACAAAAACATATGCCCTAGCCTCTTATTTGGAGATGGAAATGATGCGCTGAATGTTGATATAAATATATCAATACCCTATGACGCTCCAACAGGCGCTAAGCTTGCTGGATTAATTGTTACTGGGACAGCAGAACCATAAACATTTTTATTTTTAAATTCTTTATTTTTTTGATGTGAGTTCTAGAAAACTTTAAATACAAAGATACGAATGTAATTTAGATGAAAAAAAATTCTAAAGTAATTGGTCTGTTATTTGCGTTATTATTAGTAGTACAGGCAGGTACAATCAATGCGATTAAGATAAGCCCTTCTTCCATAAAGATTGATTTTCAGCCCAATTATGAGGAAACATTTACTTTTTATACTGAAAGAGCAGAAAATATAGGAGTTTATATAGAAGGTAATTTAGCAGAATATGTAACTGTAGAAGAAGATAATATAGCAAAAGAAGGGACTTTTGTTATTAAAGTAAAACTGCCAGCTGAAATTGAGACCCCTGGGAAGAATCGTGTATTAGTTGGGCTTATTGAAACTGGTAAAGGTGGCGGAACTGTAGCAGGTATAGCGTCAATAAGAACACCCATAGATATCAAAGTTCCTTATCCAGGAGTTTATGCTGAAATAAGCTTTAATGTTCAAGATTTGAACATAAATGAAACTGCTGATTTTGTTATTGCAATAAACAATTTGGGTAAAGAGGATATTGGTAATGCAAAGGCAGTGATTGATGTATTGGATAATGATGAAAAGATTGTGGAAAAACTTTTTACTCAAGAAAAGAAGATTAAAGCTGATACAAAGGAAAATTTAGAGGCTTTGTTTGACCCCTCAAAACATAATGCTGGCCAGCACAAGGCTATTGCGCATGTAACTTACGCTGATAAATCAAAGGATTTGGAGTCTAGCTTTAAGATAGGGGCCTTAAATGTTGAGATTATCAACTATACTAAAACTTTTTTCAAAGATAAAATAACTAAATTTGATATTGAAATAAAGTCCGGGTGGAACAGCAAAATAGATAATATTTTTGCGGAAGTAAGGGTTCTTAATAACTCTGAAGAAGTTTCTTCCTTTAAAACAATTTCTGTCAGTTTAGAAAAATGGGAAAAAAGGAAGATAAGCACTTTTTGGGATACCCAAGGCTTAGGTGAAGGAACTTATGATGTAGAAATCATCTTATTTTATGAAGGGCAAAGAACTAAACTTGTGGAGAAAATAGAAATAATAGCCCCAAAAAAAGAAGAGTCAATGTTAGAATACCTTACTATGACAAATTTATTAATTGTTGCAGTGTTGCTGCTTATAATAATAAACATAATTATTTTGGTTAAGAAACCTAGAAAGTCTTTTGCAAAGAAAAGTAAAAAATGAGAATAACCACCCTTTTCTTCTTGTTGTTATTTGCAGTTGTAATTTCCACTTTTTTAACCTATTTTTTCTACAAATCTTTTGTTATAGAAGACACAGTAATACTTGGTATGGAGGTAAAGGTTAATGACCATTTTGGATTAAATGCAGATGCAGATGCAATAAAATTTGGCATGATAATTCCTGGAACATCAAGCCAGAGATCAATAATTATTGATAATAATGCAGCTTATGCTCTAAAAGTTGTAATCCTGAAATCAGGACATATTGCAGACTGGGTGAAAGTTTCTGAAAATAATTTTATTTTGAAAGGAAATGAAACTAGGCAAGTAATTTTTGAGGTTTCTGCTCCTGAAAACGCTGATTTTGAAAATTATGCAGGAGAAGTTAAGATTATTTTTAAAAAAATTTTATTCAATAAATAAGGGCAATAAAAATTTAATTAGTTTTTCTCAGCTAAACTTGTTTCACAGAGTGTTTTAAATTTACGCAATGTTTATATATCAATATGATATATTTATGATATATGGCAAAATTATTGCATATTAGGGTAGGCAAGAGGTTAAAGCAGAGAATGCAGGTTTTGATAGATATAGGGCTGTTCAGCAACCAGGCAGAGATAGCCAGAGAGGCTATAAGAGAACTTTTGCTAAAGTATAGCAAGGAAACAAAAAAGAAAAAGTAAAATGGCAAAGATATCAAATAACCTAATTGCAGTTTTGATTATAATATTTGGAATAATAATGTGCTATAACAACTGGCTTATTTACTCAAATGCAGAAATTATTGCTCTGACAGGACAAACAACAAAGACAAGCACCATTACACTTACTCTAACAGCAGTAGGAAATACAAATGCGAGCATAACATCAACTCCAGTTACAACTGCGACTGAGGGTACACTTTACACATATAATGTGACTGCTACTGACCTAGATGGGGACTACTTAAATTTTTATGATAATACTACCTTGTTTGATATAAATCCAACTACTGGCTTAATTAGCTTTACTCCTGGGACAGATACAGAAGCTGGCAACCATACAATTGAAATTTATGTGTTTGACTTTCAAGGAGGATTCGCCTCGCAGGTATATAACCTATCAATCACTGCTGTTAATGACGCGCCTGTTTTGAATTTTATTGGAATAATAACGCTCCAAGAAAACCTGACAATGCTTTATACTGCTACTGCAACAGATGAAGAAACCCTTATCTCAAATTTAACATTTAATGTAAGTGGAGTAAGCTTTGCGAACATAAGCGAGAATAATATAATCAACTTTTCTCCGAAAGTTGGGGATGATGGAACCTATACAATTAATGTTACAGTAAGCGACGGCTCTGCAATAGATTCGGAGAATGTTACAATATATGTGCTTGATATTGTAGATGAAAATAATGCTCCTGCAATATTAAGCTTCACACCAGCAGATTTGACACCTACAATTAAGGCAGATTCTAACCAGACATTTAACATAACTTACAGCGATGAAGATGGAAATAACACAGTAAGTGTCCAGTGGTTTTTAAATAGTTTAGAGGTTAGCGGAGAAAATAACAACTCTTACACTTTTATAGGAAATTATACAGATGCAGGCAGCAATGCTGGAATGCATACTGTAAGGGTTGATGTATCTGATGGCTTAACAACCGCTTCAAATTATTGGACCTTATATGTAAATATAACAAGGGATGCTGATGGTGATGGTATTCCAGACTATCTTGACAGCTGCCCGTTTTTCTCCGGAACCTGCGATTCAACCAATTTGGATGCTGACAATGTTACAGATGCTGTTGATTTCCTGCTAGGAAATGTTACATTTATAGACAAAAATATCCCATTAGATTTTGAAGTTAATGGCTCGACAGATTTGAACAAAATTTTTAATGAAACTCTGCCTGTTAAATTTGTGACTCAGATAGTAATAAATGATACACTATATGACCAGCCAACAGTGGAATTTGATTTTGGGTTCAACAACGAAACAAAACTGAATTTGAATGATATAACTATAAAACAATATGATACTAACAACACGGGAAGTTTCTTAGTTGCAGGCATTAATTTGATGCCTCAAAATTTGACTAAGTCTGTACATTTTAAAAGAGTCAATGCTAGCATAAATGGCGTATGCATTAAAGATGAAATAATATCCTCTGTAAATGAGATGACATCTGCATGCAACGGCACTGCTGAAACCCAAGTTGAATGTGATGGGACAAATCAGAGCGGATACACATGCACCTTAAACACAACGACAAATTACTATAGAATACAAGGCCTTAACCATTCCGGAGGAAAACAAATAGATTATACCAAGCCAGCTGCACCTGCTGAAGAAGCTGAAGAGGAAGAAGAAGAGGCGGCTGCTGCACCATCTGCTGGTACGGCTGGGGGTGGTGCAGGCGGCGGAGGCGGAGGAGCAGTAGGTGCAGGAGCTATTCCTTCAGTGGAGATAGAGGCAGAAAAATCAGGGTTATGGGCTGACGTAGAAGAAGGATCACAAATTTTAATGAGCATTGATGAGCCAAAGATTCCTATTACTAGAATCACATTAAGCGCTAATACCCATATAAAAATTTTAGAGATTGGTGTAAAAAGCTTGAAAGGAAAACCCGTACAGGCTAGTGCTGCAGCAAAAGTATACCAATACCTGCAGATAACCCAAAAGAATACTCAAAATAAACAAATCAGCAACATCAATATAGAATTTAAAGTTGCAAAAATATGGCTGAATGAAAACAGCATAAAATCAGAAGATGTTAGTTTGTTTAGGTATAAAAATAATGTATGGAACCGATTGCTTACAATAGTTACCGGCACTGATACGGACTATGTTTATTACAAGGCCACTTCACCCGAATTCAGCTACTTTGCAATTGGGGCTGGTATTGTTGAAGATTACTTATCAGGGATTTTCATCGAGCAATTGCCCATAGCTGTTGACAGCGAGCTAATTAAGGCTGTTTTAAAAGAGGGAGAAACAACGACAAGGACATTTACAATTACGAATGAGGGCAACAAGGCATTGCAGCTTAGACTAGAGGTTGAGGGTTTAGAGGACTTTGTAATATTGAGCGATTATACTCTTATAATGAATCCAGGGGAAGAAAAAGTGATTACTGCAGATATCACCTCTCCAGAAGTCATTGATATTTATCATGGAAAAATACTGATTCAGGCGGATTCAAAAATTAAATCAGTAGCACTTTTAATTGAAACAAAATCAAAAACATCAACTTTAGATGTATTAGTAAGAGTACCTAAAAGCTATAAGAAAATAAAAAAAGGCGAAGAAATAACAGGGGTTATAGATTTAATTTACCTTGGTGAAGTAAGGCCTATTGCTATCAAGTTGCTATATGCTATCAAGGATTTGGACGGTAAAATCCTAAGTTTTAAGGAGGAGACTCTAGAGGTTAATGATGGCTTATTGGTTGACAGAAGCCTAAAAGTCCCGAAAAATGCAGAAGAGAGGGAATATATTTTTTATGTCAAGGCATCCTATAACGGAAATATTGCAATAAGCAGCGATTTTTTCGAGGTTTCAAGAGAATCCTGGACCCTATCCATGTTGAAGAATGAGGACTTATTTGAAAAATTGCTGTTTATTTTGGCACTGCTGCTGGCAACTTTAACTGTGCTTAATCTTATGGTGTATAAAGAAATTAAATTTGTTGCTATAGCATATAGTGTATTGAGCATTATTAAGCTTAGGGCTCAAGAAACTATTAAAAGGGTTCTTCTAAGAAAAAAAGTAGACTATTTTTTTGAGGAAAAAATGAAAAATCAGAAGATTTGTTTTCCGCCAAGAGTCCTATTTGGATACTTGCTTAATGCTTTCAAGAAAAAATCAAAAGAGGAAAAGGAGTTTAAAGATTTAAAAAAACAGATTTCTAGCTTACATAATATTTTTGAAAAAGCACCTAGGACAAATATATTAAAAATTAAAAGCTTTATTTTGAGATTTTTGCAGATTTTTCTTAGGACTAAAAAGAAAAAGGGTAAGGACATATGGGTCAATAAGAAAAAATTTACTGAAAGGAGGTTATACAAAGAATTGGATATTATAAGGGCTGATTTTGAGCAAGGCATTATTACTAAGGACATATATGATAAGCAAAAGAAAAAGATTTCGGGATTAATAAAAAAAGAATTAGATAGGCAATTACAAATACTAGAAGCAGATTTAGAAGATAAAATTATTACTAAAGATACTTATGTTAAGGAGAAGAAGAAGATTGAAGGGTTAATAAAAAAGAAGAACAGAAAAATTTGGAGATTAAAAAGGAAAGAAATAAACCCTTTATTGAAAAAATAGGCTTTATAAATTTGCTTTATTTGCTAGAACTAAACCTTAAAATTACCAGGAATCTTGCCCTGAAATTTTTTCATCATTTTTTGCATATCCATTTTGCTGCCCTTGAACATCTTTACTATTTTCTTGCTTTGCCTATATTGTTTTATTAATTCTCTAATAATGCTTGTTGAGATGCCAGAGCCTTTGCTTATCCTATCTATGCGTTCACTTGTAATTTCTTGTGGATCTTCCAGCTCTTTTTTAGTCATTGACTGCATTGCTATTTTCCATTTTTCCAGTTTGCTTTCCTGCACATCAAGCATTTCTTTTGGCAGCTGCAAAGACGAAAAACCAGGTATCATCTCAACAATCTTTTTCAAAGAGCCCATTTTTTTCATTGCTGACATCTGCTCATATAGATCAATTAAATTAAATTCTCCTTTTAGGAATTTTTTCCCTAAATCTTCTGCATCTTCTACCTTAATAGCTTCTTTTGCTTTCTCTAATAAAGCTTCTAGGTCTCCCATTCCCAGCAAACGACCAACGAAACCTTTTGGGTTAAAGTGCTCTAGGTCATTAATTTTTTCTCCGACACCGATGAATTTTATTGGTGCTTTTGTTGCGGCGCATGCAGTTAGAGCTCCGCCGCCTTTAGCTGTACCATCCATTTTTGAGACAATAACTCCTGAAATATTACAGCTTTTGTCAAATTGCTCTGCTTGTTTTTGAGCAGTTTGGCCGATATCTGCAGAAATTACTAATAAATTCTCATTTGGCTTTATGTTTACATTCAACGTTTCAATCTCTTCAATCAAATCTTTAGACAAAGCATCTCTTCCTGAAGTGTCTATTATTACAATATCATATTTATTTAATTCATCCTTATGCTTATTCCAAATGTTTAATGCATTTTTCTCTCCTTTTTCTGTGTAACATGGAACATTTACTTGTTTAGCTACCTGTTGTATCTGATCCATTGCTGCCGGTCTGTGGACATCGAGGCCAAGCATAGCAACTTTGTGGCCGCGTGTTGTGAAATATTTTGCCAGTTTACCTGCACTAGTTGTCTTTCCTGAACCGAACAGACCAACAAGCATTATTTTGAAAGGCTTTCCTTCGATTTCTATCTTTTGCTGTTCTTTGCCTAGAAATTCAACTAATTCATCATAGACAATATTGATCAAATGCTCTTTTTTAGTTATTCCAGAAGGTGTATCTTCTTTCTTTATCCTTTCTTTAATCTTATTTGTCAGGTCAAATACTAATTGTACGTTAACATCTGCCTGCAATAAAGCACGCTGAATGTCCTTAACTAACTCGTTGATTAGTTTATCATCTACAAACATTGAGCTAGCTATTTTCTTCAATGTTTCTTTTAATGAAGTTCCTAATTTATCTAAGACCATAGGAGTATAGAACGCGAAATTGGTTTATAAATATTGCCTAAATCTCAAACTTTTCCTTCTTTTTCTCAATATTATCAAGAATCCTGTTAGCAAGATCTTTAACTTTCACATTAAACTTAACCTTGCCATCTAAAGTCCTTACAGCAACAGTATTTGTTTTCTCTTCTTTTTCTCCTAAATTGATTATTATTGGAACTTTTTGCAGTTGTGCGTCTCGAACTTTATAGCCTACAGACTCTACTCTTGTGTCAAGCTCTGTTCTTATATTGTCTCTGTCCAACTCTTCCTTGATCTTTTTTGCATATAAGTTGAATCTATCTGATACAGTAAGTATCTTTACCTGCATCGGAGCCAACCATAATGGAAATTTTCCTGCATAGTGCTCTATCAAAATGCCAAAAAACCGTTCTATGGAGCCGTAAATCGCGCGGTGAATCATGACCGGCTTTAATTTGTTGCTGTGCTCTTCCACATAGTTTAGATTGAACTTTTCAGGCATTGAGAAATCAACCTGTATTGTGCCGCACTGCCATGTCCTGCCTAAGCAATCCTTGACGTGGAAATCTATTTTTGGTCCGTAGAAAGCGCCATCTCCTGGATTTAGCTTATATTTTACATTTTTATTTTTTAGAGCGTCTTCTAATGCCTTTTCAGCCTTATCCCAGTTTTCCTTTTTTCCTGCAAATTTTTCCGGTCTTGTAGATAATTCAATATGGTAAGAAAAATTAAAGGTTTTGTAGATGAAATCCACTAAATCAATTAATTGTGTAACTTCTTTTTCAATTTGATTGTTCGTGCAGAATATATGCGCATCATCCTGTGTAAAAGCACGCACTCTAAACAAACCAGATAAAACACCTGAAAGTTCATTTCTATGATCTATACCAAATTCTGAAAGCCTTATCGGCAAATCCTTGTAACTATGCAGCTTTTCCTTGAAAATTAAAGCAGCGCCAGGACAGTTCATTGGCTTCACTGCAAATTCCTTCCCTTCTACATTGGTAAAAAACATGTTTTCTTTGTAATGGTCCCAGTGGCCGGATTGTTCCCACAAAGTTTTGCTTAGGATCAATGGAGTCATTATTTCTTTGTAACCTAACCTGTCAAGCTCTTTCCTCATGAAATCCTTGAGTAAATTAATCATTATTACTCCCTTGGGATGGAAGAAAATAAATCCAGGGCCTTCTTCATGCAGTGAAAATAAGTCAAGCTGCTTTCCAATTACTCTATGGTCGCGTTTCTTTGCCTCTTCTATGAGGTTTAGATAGGCGTTAAGCTCTTTTTTTGTCGGAAAAGCCACTGCGTAGATCCTTGTCAGTTGCTGATTTTTTTGGTTGCCGCGCCAATACGCTCCGGCAGTATGTGTTAATTTAAAACAATCTGCAGGAATTTTTTTCATGCTGGAAACGTGGCCACCTTTGCATAAGTCAACATAGTTTCCGGATTTATAGAATGAAACTTTTTTACCTTCTTTAGTAAACTCATCGATAAGTTCCTGCTTGAATGGATTGTCTTTAAATTCTTTTTTTGCTTCTGTAGCAGAAACTTCTTGTCTTGTGAATTTATCCCATTTTGGCAAAATAGCCTGCATCTTTTTCTCTATCTTTTTGAGGTCAGCATCTGTTATCGGTTTCTTGAACTGGAAATCATAGTAAAAACCGTTCTCTATCGGAGGGCCTATGGTTCTTTTTGTTCCTGGATAAAGTTCCATGACAGCAGCCGCAAGAAGATGGGCTAGGGAATGACGTAAAACATCCAATCCTAGTTTGTCCTTAAATGTAATAATCTTTATTTTTGCGTTTTTATCTATTTTTTCATTTAGGTCAGTTATTTTTCCATTTACTTCGATTGCCAGAGCATCCTGAGCTAATCTTGGACCTATACTTTCAGCTATCTCAAGGCCGGTTATACCTTTGTTGTAGCCTTTGGATGTTCCATCCGGCAAGACTAAATTTATTTTTGGCATTTTTTGTTTATCGTTGTTTATTTTTTGTTTGGTTTATATATTTTATTGAATTTAAATCAAAGAAAAATAATTTTTAAACAATGAGCAGCATTTAAGCTGTTGTTGTAGTTGTAGAAGTAATTAAATTTGTTGTCTTATCTGGAAAAACTATTTTATTAGTCATATAATTAATATTATTTGCTTTGTATTTAAAGTTTTCTTTTTTAAACCCAAACCAGCGGAAAACCTAAACCAACGGAAACCAACAGACTATTTTACTCGGTTTCCTGGGTATTCGGAAATGTTACACATTTCCGAAACCTTTTTAAATAATAAATCTAATAATACTAATACTTTTATTTTTTTTATTAAGATTATTAATATTAATAATCAGGATTCGTATTAAGCTAACGCTTAATACTCTTGCCACCCCATTACAAGATACACAACATTATGTGCCCACCCCTACGCACATGATGAGATTAGTTCACAACTAAATTGAATATATGCATATGAGGAAATAAATGAGTGTAAAATTCATCGGAAAGGCGAAGATAACGAAGCAAGGTCAGGTTACGTTGCCTTTCGAAGCAAGAGAAGAGCTAAAACTAGATCTGAATAGTGATGTTTATTGGTATTTGGTGGATGATCATCTTGTTGTTGTGAAGGATCTAGTCAGTACTGAAGACTTACAGGGCATGATTAAAGGGAAAAAGAGCAAAAAAAGAGGTTGATATGGGATTTGCAAACACTGCAGGATTATTTGCATTATTGAGTTTGATACCTTTCATAATCTTGTACTTAAGGAAGCCAAAGCCACAAGATAGGGTCATACCATCATTAATGTTCATACTGCAGAATAAAAAAAGGTCGAAACAGAGTGACTTTTTTAGGAAATTTTTGACAAACCTGCTGTTTTTCATACAACTATTGGCTTTAATCGGATTGTCAATAGCAATAGCAGAGCCTTTTGCAAAAGTCCCTTATGACGTTTCTTTGGAAAACACAGTAACTGTTTTGGATGCCAGCGCATCAATGCAGGCAGAGGAAGGCAATAAGATGAGGTTTGAGAAAGCAATAAAAGAAGCTAAAAAAGTCCTTAGCGGAAAAAATACAATTATCCTTGCAGAAAACTTTCCGTTGATCATACTTGAGGATCAAGACGAGAAAACGGCATCAACTATCCTTGACAGCATCAACCCAAAAGCAACAACAACAAATTTAGGGGACTCAATGCTGCTGGCTAAAGATATCTTGCAGGACAGACCGGGAAGGATTGTTGTCATAAGTGATTTTAGTAATATCGACGGTCCGGATTTATTAGCAGTTAAGAAAGCAATAGGCTCAGACGAGATAATTGTGAATTTTGTTGATGTATCAAATGATGCAGAGAATGTAGGCATTATAGGGATGGATGTTGGAAAGCATAACATAAAAATTTTTGTGAAGAATTTCAACAGTGAAGGGAAGCAGATAAATCTTAAGCTGATAAAAGACAAAAAGGTAATAGCAGAATCTGGTAGTATAGATATACTAGCTAATTCTGTCGAGAGCTTTTTGTTTGATGATACCCCTACCGGTGTAAGCAAGATCGAGCTTGAGCCTAAAGATGATTTAAATGCGGATAATGTCGCTTACATAAGCGCTCCTTTGAAGAAGAGAGTAGATGTATTATTAATAACAAATAAGCGAAGCACAAACCTGGAAAGTGCATTGCTCGCGTCAAGAGATATAGCACTTAATGTCGTGAATCCGCCAGTGTTTACGATCAATACTAATGGAGATAGAATAGAGCCTTTTGAGCATGATGTGATAATTGTCCACAGCATAAACAACGTGGGTAACAGGGACGGGATTTTACCCGGGACATTTCTGGACCTGTCAAATTACGTCAAGAATGGAGGAAATCTAATAATTACCGGGCAGGATAACCTGGATAAATTCAACAAGGTTGACATGGATATCGTAAATCTAAGAACTTTACTTAGAGATACAAGAAGGGTTTGTTTAGAAGTTGTTAATGAAATGACTAAACCTCTTGAAAGCTGTTTTGCCACTGTAAGTCAATATTTCGACGCTGATGCCAAGGAAGGAACAAACGTAATGGCGTCTATAAATGAGATACCTGTCCTTGTGATGAAAGAACATCACAAGGGAAAGATTTTCTATTATGGAATCATTGATGATGCTTCTGATTTCAAGACATTGCCATCTTACCCGATACTCTGGAATTCGTTGATCAATTTCATGGCAGAGACGGAAGACATAAGGAATTTTAACTCAAAAACAGGGAGGGTTGTCACGATAAGCCAGCAGCGCGTCAAAACCCCATCTTCATCATTAACAACATCAAGGGTAATATTTGATGAGGTCGGAATATATGAATTTGATAACAAAAAATTCGCAGCCAATGTTCTTGATGAAAAAGAAAGTGATGTGACGAAAGAAAGCACCTTGGATGACGAAAGCGAAAGTACGGATGTGCTAAAGCAGCGGGGAGTTGAAAAGAATTTCAGCTTAAGCAGCCTTATTTTGCTGGTTGTTTTTTTGCTTTTGGCCTTTGAAGTTTATTATCTCAAGAGAAGAGGTGACATATAGAAATGGTATTTGTTTTTCCGGATCTAAGCAGTGTAATCTGCATATCAAAGTTTTGTTTGAGGTATTCTTATGTAGTTCTTGTAATCATACCTCTGATCATATTGCTATATTTTTCCATAAAGAAAAATTTCATAAAATTCTTTGATAGATCTGAGCAGGCAAGTTATGAACGCGAAAAAAAAGACCAAAGGTCCACTTTCTTCATGATCCGGGCAGCAATTTTTACTTTGGTGCTTATTGCTATAGCGAGTCCTTTCATCATGGAATCTACAACGGTAAAGGGGAATCCAAGAATAACTGTCTTAGTCGATAATTCCACATCTATTAATTTGTTTGAGTCCGGTCTTGAGAAAGAGCTGGCTTCGAAGCTTAAGAACAAGATTCCTGTATCCATAAAGCATATTGTTTATGGTGATGAATCTGCAATCGGAGACGGCATCTTGAATAATCTGGAAAGGAATGAAAATGTTTTGGTAATAACTGACGGGAACAATAATGAAGGGAAATTATTAGGGGACATCATGCTGCTGGCAACTTCGCTGAATGCAACAGTCAGCACTCTTGACATGGAGCCGATAAATAGTGATATTGGTGTTGAGATCATAGGGCCTGATGAGGCTATCTTAGACACAACTGAGGATTTTATCATAGAAGTCAACAATGTCGGAAAAAATATCCCATATACTTTAGAAGTGAAGTTTGATGATGAGGTTGTTATAGCTAAGACGGATGATAAGAGCAGCAGCTCCATATTAAACAGAAAACTTTCAGAGGGCTACCATAAAATCACTGCTGAACTGTTTGATGTAGGGAGCGAAGATTATTTCAGACAGAATAATGTGTTTTACAAAACGATCAAGGTTGTTCCAAGACCAAGGGTGTTATTTGTTTCAGAAAAAAGTTCTCTGATGATGGATCAATTAGGAGATATTTATGATTTGACAACTATGAGTGCAATTCCTAGCAACCTGGACAGTTATCTTGCAGTAATTTTAAATGACGTACCTGGAGATAAATTGTTGCCCCACATAAATTTGTTGAGCGATTATGTTTCCGACGGCAACGGATTGTTTGTAATCGGAGGGGAAAGTTCCTATGACAGGGGCAACTATAAGGGGAGCTTGATAGAAACATTGCTTCCTGTCAAGGTCGGTGCCGGAGAGGAATCTGAAAAAAGCGATGTGTATATCATGGTTGTGATTGACATTTCGCATGGAACAGCAGACTATGTTGATATTGAAAAAGCACAGGCTGTCAGCATCGTAAACTCACTGAATGAAAAGAATAATGTCGGCATCGTGGCCTTTAACACTGTTCCATACAAGGTTGCAGACATAAAACCATTAAGTGAGCACAAGGACGAAGTTGTTGACAAAATTTCTAGGTTAGTTTTTGACGGACAGTCTTTTTTTAATCTTGGTTTAGATTCTGCAAATAAGATGTTAAGAGGAGTATCAGGGGGAAAGAATATAATTTTAATTACAGACGGCAAGACGACTTACAGCAAGCTTATGCAAAACACGAGAGAAGCTGCAAGACAGGCAGCTGCCCGGGGAATGAAGGTTTATGTGGCTGGTGTTGGGAACAACAGAAATGACCAGTTCCTTACAGAAGTCGCAACTTTCGGGGAAGGCATTTATTTCCCTGTAGGCGCTTCCAATAAACTAGAGATTCTGTTTGGAGAACCGGAAGGCAAAGATGATAAGGAATTTTTGAACAAACTGGTGTTATTAGATACAACTCATTTTGTAACATTTAACCAGAGCATTGATGCTGTTGTGAGCGGCTATAACTATGTCATACCTAAACCTGCGTCAAGATTGCTTGTGACGACAAACAAGAACATACCAGTCATGGTCTCATGGCGTTTTGGATTGGGAAGGGTAATGAGCATGGCCACTGATGACGGAAGCAAATGGGGCGGAGAGCTTCTGAGCAAGAAAAATTCCAAGCTACTGACAAAAACAATAAACTGGGTGATAGGAGATTTAGCAAGGAAGAAAAATTTTGATGTGAGCATCAAAGATACGACGCTGGGCAATGCAATGTTCGTAAGTGTCATATCTGATACATTACCTGAGCATGAAGACCTGAAATTTGTCAAGGCTGATGTAAATCTTTACAATGCGAAATTTGATCCTGAAAGAACAGGATTCTATAATTTTTTAGGAGCTGATGTGGCTGTCAATTACAAGGAAGAGTTTAGGGATCTAGGCATCAATAGCAAGTTTATAGGGCTTGTTGAGCAAACCCAGGGAAAAGTTTTTGACAAGGATGATATAAATGAGATAATTGAGTTTGCCAAGGAAAAATCAAAAAGAATCAAGGTTGACAGCACTGAATTCAAGTGGCCGTTTTTACTGATTGCTTTGGTTTTGTTTTTAGTCGAGATATGGTTAAGAAGATTATGGGAGATGAAGAGTTATAGATGAAACTCATACGATGAAAAATAAAATAATAATTAAAAATATTGAAAAAATAATCAAAAATAAAATAATTACAATGGAAATCAATTCAATGAATAAAAAACAATGAAAAAATTACAATGAAACTAACAATTACAATAAAAAATAATTCAAAATAATAAAATAAAAAATATCGAGGTTGATCAAAATGTCAGTCATGAAAAAAGACGTGAACTTTGTATTGCTGGGCTTGATAATAGTTTCTATACTTTTATTCAGCGGATTTACCGTCTATTATCATACGACCTTCCAGGATGTTTCTCTGGAATACCAGCAAAAACTGGATGAGTTAGGTACTGTGACGCAGGAGCTGAGCAGCAAAAGACAGGAACTGAATGAAACGTATAGCTTGAGGGTAAAGGCAGAGCAGGACAAAAAAGCGCTTGACCTGAGCTACAAAGATCTAAGTGACGAAAGAGATAGATTAGAGAACGATAAAATAAGCTTGCAGACAGAGCTTGGTTCTACTAAACTTGAACTGGGAGAGAAAGCTGCACAGTTGCAGTCTACCCGAAGCCAGCTTGCAAGTACGCAATCAGAGTTGAGCAGTGTAAAGGCCAGGAAGAACAGCCTTGAAA
Organism: uncultured Methanosarcinales archaeon; assembly: GCA_964469645.1. Classification (GTDB taxonomy): domain Archaea; phylum Nanobdellota; class Nanobdellia; order Woesearchaeales; family GW2011-AR4; genus JACPJP01. Next base: position 46,356 of record CAYXZV010000001.1, read on the forward strand.
ACGATCTGGATGAAGTGTGTGCTGCTTATGAGTCTGCTACAGGGAGTGCACATGATGAATGTTAATCGTGCGCACCCGCACACTAGTATCGGGCACGGTAAAAAATGAAGAATTTCGTCAATGTAATTAAGGAAATAAATAAGACAATGAACTTTTTGGTTACTTTTGAGACTATTCTCAATGCAAGCATTTTCTTCCTTACCGTCTATTTGCTGTTGTCTCTTGTAAATCTTTATCCGATTCTTGCAATCATACCTACTATAATCTATGTCTGGATGAGATTGTATGTAAACTATAAAAGCGACAAAAGAAAAATTGTGGAAAGCAAGTACGAGCCTCTTAAAGAAAAACTTAGGACAGCTGCAGATAATGTCAAAGAGGAAAATCCTGTTGTCAATGAACTGGAAGAGGAGGTTGTTTATGACCTAAAGCATGTTGGATTGAGCTCTTTTATACAGACAAAGAAAGTATCTTACAAGATTTTTGCAACCATACTGCTTTCTTTTGCGATTGTCCTTGCAACAACCCTGAATCTTTACATTGTCGACATAAGTGAATTTCTAGGAGGAGTTCCAGGTCTTTTGGAAAATCTCGACCCTAGGAGAGCATCTAATGCAGCACTCGGAGAGATCAATGAAAGCAATGATATTTACGGCGACAGCAAGCTAGCTATTTTGGGCAATCAGCAGATTGACATTAAGATAAGCCCTGTTAATTATGAAGTTAATGTGCGCGAGGAAGGAGATGTCGAGCAGAAACAGTTTGATGAGATTTTCCCTAAAGAGGTAGCGGTTGAGCAGGCATCTGCTTTTGAGGAAAAAATACCGGAGGAAGAGCAGGAATTGGTCAAAAAATATTTTGATAAGCTTGCAGGAAGGTAAAATTAATATAGTATAATTAAAGTTCATTAAAAAGAAAAACAACAAATAAAACACAATACGATAATAATATAAACAATAAATTCAAATCAATTAAAAAACAGTTCATAAAGAAAAATTCATTAAAAATAACAAAATTAATAAAATAAATAATAAAAAAGATTAAATACTAATAAAAAAGAGGTACTTATATGAAGAATTACAAACATGTTTTTGATGCTGTCTTTAAGGAAGTAGAGAAAGTTGTTGTCGGGCAGAACCATGTTGTCGAGCAGATTCTGGTTTCTATATTGTGTGATTCTAATGCATTGTTAGAGGGTTATCCTGGTCTGGCTAAGACATTGACAATCAGAACGATGGCTGATGTGATGAATCTTAAGTTCAACAGGATACAAAACACGCCGGATTTGATGCCTTCTGACATCACTGGGACTTATATAATAGAGGAAACTTCAGGGAAAAGGAATTTTAAATTTCAGCCAGGACCTATTTTTGCAAATATTGTTTTAGCGGACGAGGTCAACAGGGCAACACCTAAAACACAGTCTGCTTTGCTTGAGGCAATGCAGGAAAAGCAAGTCACAGTCGGTAATAATACTTATAAGCTTGATCTGCCATTTTTTGTTTTGGCTACTCAAAACCCAATTGAACAGGAAGGAACTTACCCATTACCTGAGGCACAGGCTGATAGGTTTTTGCTGAAAATCAAAGTGGGTTATCCTTCTTTTGAAGAGGAAAAAGAAATAGCGGATAGATATGCTGCTACATTAAGGCAGCATAGGTTGAAAACATTATTGAACAAGAATCATCTGTTGAGCCTGCAGACATTGACAAGACAAGTTCCGGTTGCCAATGATATCAAGGACAGAGCAATAAAAATAATAGCGTCTACAAGGACAAATAAAGATGTTATCAGTTATGGTGCATCTCCAAGAGCTTCTATCGGCATATTGCTTGCATCAAAAGCGCGCGCTCTAGTCAAAGGCAGAAATCATGTCAGTACTGAGGACATCAATGAGATGGCTTATTCTATTTTGAGACATAGGATAATCCTAAACTTTGAGGCAGAGAGAAAAGGAATGACGACTGATGACGCAATCAAGCACATACTAGACAAAATAAAATGATCAATACTGATTTTCTTGATCAGTTGGACAGGTTTCATCTTGCCGTTAAGAAAAGGGTTACATCCAGCTATACAGGACCCAGAAAATCCGTGGCGACGGGGCACGGCTTAACATTCAAAGAACATAGGATATATTCTCCTGGGGATGATATAAGGCTTATTGACTGGAAAGTTTTTGCCAGGACAGACGACCTGTATATCAAGACTTTTGAGGAAGAAAGAAATTTAACTGCTCATATCATAATGGATGCAAGCGCTTCAATGGGTTTTGGAAAGCCGATGAGCAAGTTTGATTATTCTTCGATGCTGGGTGTTGGTTTTGCTTATCTGGCTATGAGAGAAAATGAAAAATTTCAATTCTCAACTTTTGCAGAAAGCCTTGATGTGTTCCAACCAAGAAGAGGAATGTCGCAGCTCGCTTCTATGGTCTTTCATCTGAACGGCACAAAAACACAAGGACATTCTAAACTGCTGGAGTCAGTAATGCAGTACAAGAAATTAATTGGCAGCAGGTCATTGCTTGTGCTTGTATCGGATTTTTTGGTGGATATCAATGAGGTAATTGAAGCATTATATGCTCTTGGAGATCACGAAATCAAAATCGTACAGGTCCTGGACCCGATTGAAAAAGATTTAAAGTACAGCGGTGACTTTAAGTTAATTGACAGCGAGTCAAAAAGTATGTTGAGGACTTATGTGAGCCCAAGGTTGAGGGTAGAATATCAGCAGATGCTTGATAACCATTCTGCGAGGATAGAAGAAACATGCAACAAATTAGGATACCATTTCTATCAGATCACAAGCGATACTCCGATTTTTGACGCGTTCTATAAGGTTTTGGAATAGTTAAAGCCACCCTTTCTTTCTGAAATAGATATAAGTAAGGATTACAGAAAGCAGCATCAATCCTAAAGCGAAAAAATAGCCGTATTGCCAGTAAAGCTCCGGCATGTTGTATTGTGAGGCCTTGGAGAAATTCATCCCATAGATTCCTGAAATTAATGTTGGGATCAAAACAAAAGATGCAACTATCGTCAGGGTTTTCATGACCTTGTTTAGGTTATTTGAGACTGAGCTTAGATAAATATCCAGAGTTCCTGTTAAAATATCACGATAAGTCCCTTCTGTGTCAATCAATTGGGTTACGTCATTGTATAACGCACGAAACCTTTTGATGTTTTTCTTGTCTATGTTGGCAACATACTCTTTTTCTATGGCTGAGATTACTTCGCGATTTGCTGTCAGGGCTTTGTGGAAAAATATTAGGGTTTTCTTCGCTGTGAAAATATTTTTTACGGAAATTTTGTCAGGCCTTTCGATGACATGGTCCTCGATTGTATCTATTTTTTCTTCCAGGACATCTAATATGTTGAAGTATGCATTTAGTATCTCGTCAAGCAGCTTGTATGTGAAGAAGCTTATGCCTTTCTCGTGCATATCGATCTTATTTGTAGCTGCTAGATGCTTTATTTTGTTGATGGACTTTACTTCTTTGAGTGATATGGTGATTATGTTGTTCTTATTTTTTGAAATGAAAATAGAAACAGGAGTTGTCAATATTTCATCATGTTCTATCAATGGGGCTCTTATTATGATTAGTGAATCATTTTCCAGGTCAGAAACTTTAGGCCTTTCCTCGGGATCAAGAATCTTTTCCAGCTCATTTAAACTTATGTTGCCATTTTCAGAAATAGTCTTTAATTCCTTTTTTGTCGGGTTTACACAGTCTGCCCAGCATTTTGAAGTATTGCCTAGATCACTCGGGGAACCGGAATTTACACCTCCTTTTTGAAACTTATAAACTTTAAGCATCTAAATCTGAATTTAGTTGAGATGTATTTAAATTTTTGTATTATTTTTGCTTTATTATGTTATTACAGTTTTAATCCATATTTAGTCCATATTTAATCCGTATATCTGTATTTCAATGATAATCTGAGAATTAGTAGCTTACTTAACTTCCAAAACAGCGCACCATTCATCCTCATAAACTGCTTTGTAGTTTTCTTTATTTCTTACGATGTAATTGAATAGTTGAATATCCTGTTTTATTTTTCCAGAGAAGACATAATCAGGTTGGTAATCCTTTACAATATAATCTTCATTGCCTTTTGCTGTTCCCTCTAATACTTCCATGTACCTCTCAAACTTTTCAGGCTCGTAAAGGTAAGAATAAGTTAAGTCTATGCCATGGGTGTAAATTATGTCGGAGTTTTTGAAAAATAGATAAGGGAATGCATAAGCGTTTGTGAAAACCAAAGAATTTTTTGGGATATTGTTTTTCATCCAATCCGCGCAGTTGTCGTAATTGTGGACAAAATCGTTGTTTGTTATATCCTGCCTCAATAAAGTAAAATTTAAGAGGGCGGCAATAACTAAAATCAATACTGCGCTTATTTTAATTACATTATAAAATTTTATTTTACTTATTCTGTCATAATAATCATTAAACAAAAAAGCTAATGCGAGAATAGAGAACGGAACTAAAAATTCCTGCATCCTTCTCGACAATAAGGTGTAAACCAAGAAGAAAATGGTCAATGAAAAATACAATGTTTGGATTTTAGTTATTTTTTTATTCTTAAAAACTAAAAACAATGAAACTAAAATAAATAATAAAACTAAAATATTATTTTTTATGAATTCAAACAATGTCCAGGGCTTCCATTCGACATTAAATAAATTTGCAATAAGATTTACCTTGAATATTTGTGTAAATAATAACAGAATATTATTCGGGAAATATGGATTTATTACTAAACCTAAAATCATTCCAACAAAGGGATACAATAATAATTTTAAATCAACTTTCTTTGAAAATATTTTTTCTGAAATTACGAATAAAATTATGATTAATATCTGAAATACAAAACTGCTGTGTATTGAGACAAAAACAAAAGATGTTATTGCTAAAAACAAATATTTTCTTTTTTGCAAGAAATAGATTGTAAGGATCAACAATGCTATAACTAGTGGCATCTGTCGAGGTAATAGGAATCTGAACATCAATGCTGAGGATGTAAAGAGATACAACAAAGACCAGAAAAAAGGATATCTTATTCTGTTTTTATTCAAGAACCAATAAAAGATAATGAACGCTATTGCGCTGAATAAGATTGAGGCTAGTTTTGCTCCGAGAGTTAATCCGAAAAATGTAAACGGAATCAATAAAATCCTGAATAAGATCTGTATGTCTGCATAATTCTCTGATAATATAGTATGCTTTGCCCATGGAAATTCCTTGACAAAGCCTTCTTCTTTGATAATATCTGCAGATTTTATATGGTAATAGCCGTCGAAACCTATTATATTGGGAATTGTAGACTGCATTATGCTAAAAATGATAAGAAATGCTATAAATGTAAAAATTATCCTGGTTTTAGTTGACATTAAATAGGGTAATAATAGGCATTGTATAAATAAATTATGGGTATGGCTAATTAATATATTCTCTAGAATATGCTTGGAAGCAAAGATTTATAAAGAGTAATTGACAAATAGACGGTATAACCATTAAAGTTTGAGCATTGATGTGCTATGAACTTGTATAATGGAATATATATATCAAAAAAGGTGACGTAACCGTAACATTTAAATATGATTGGTTTCATTCATGCTCATTAGGAACTCAGATCTATAGAGAGTTTCCTATAAGAATAATAAAAAACAAAAAAGCACTGGAGGTGTTTAGTTCAAATGGAATTTAAAAAAGCGATTAAAAGGATTGTTGCTCTAGGTACAGGAGCATCTATGGTTGGAGCTACTCTTTTCGGAGCAATGGCTGCCGATTTAGCACAGTATCCAAACCAATTTATACAAGATGGTAAATTTACAGGAGTTCTAGTTGTAGGGGACAAAGCTGCAGCAGAAGATGTTATAGGTGTTTCAGATATAGCTGTTAGTCTACAGTTCGCAGCTACAACACCAGCTGAAGCTAGCGCAGCATCAGAAGCAGCTTCAGGAGATGCATGGAAAGTTGGAACAAGCACAAAAATTTTGGAAATCAGTGAGGATCTTGCAGACAGTGCTGGAAACAAAAGGGAAACCCTAAGAAACATTACAACATTTATAGATGATTCTGAGCTAGATGCTTTGGCATCTGGAACCATTTCAAACGGAAAAGGAGATGCGCCATATGACCAATACTTTTATCTTCTTGGTCCTGGAACAGATAGGACAATAGAGTCTGGTTATGTTGTCTATTTAGAAGACGATGCGGATGTTACAGCAGATTTCCTATATTTTAAAACAGGAACTGAAATAGGAAGATACCTATTAGAGTTTACAACCGCTCTTGAGTCAGACGTTGACGATAGTGCAGGAGCTGCAGCAACAACAGGTCTTTACCTGACAGACATGGAAGATATTGATGTTGAACTGTTTGGTAAGAGCTATACAATTGTACAAGCTAGGAGACCAACTGCTACTGGCGATGATATAAAATTAATTTTGATGGGCGGAGCAGTAAAAGATACCCTAGTGGAAGGAAGCACAAAAACATATACAATTGACGTAGTTGATTATGAGGTTACAGTAGATTTCGTAGATGCAAACAGCGCTAAGTTTACTATAAATGGTGAAGGAACCAGAGACCTACTAGATGGAGAAACAGACAAGCTTGCTGATGGAACAACTGTTGGAGTTTCAGAGATCCTATACCAGGATTATGCTGGTGGTGTGCATCAAGTAGAGTTTTTCATAGGCGCCCAAAAATTGGAGCTAAAAGATACAGAGATAACTGATGCAGACTCATCTAACAGCCTTAAGGTTGACGATGATACAATAGATGATGCAGTTGTTATAATTGAGGGAAGTGATGACAACAGCACATTTAAGATTGATAGGATTCATATCAATATGACAGCAGATGATGACTTTTTCGTGCCTGCTGGAGGCAAATTAAGCGAAAACCCAGATTTGGATGAGTCAGAAGTGTTGTTCACCAATAATTGGGATATAGAGTATAGAGGATTAAGTGATGAGCTAACAGAGGAAATAAGGCTAACAACCAGCGGTAACAAGAAATACAAATTAAAATTCAAGGATGGAGGTGGCAATGAGGTAAGCCTTCCAATAATTGAAGCTGTTGCCGCTTCAAATCTTGAATTTGGAGAAAAAGACAAGGCTTTGATTAATGCAGAGGCTAGGAATGTAACCGAAGATGACTACCTTATCTTAACCGATAGTACAGAAAACAGGGGAGAAAGAAAATCCTATGTGTTACAGTATAAGGGTGCAGATAAGTTAAGTGCTGATAGCCCAGTGCTGAAGTTTAAGGATTTGGGAAGTGGTGACACAATTGAGCAGAGTTATACAAACTCTTCGCCATTAGCAACATTGAAGATAGGTGGAGCTGACTACAGAGTTTTCCTTGGAGCTGACGCAGACGCTAGCAATAATGACTTTTACATCCAAGTTGATATGGATGCAAGTGGCGCTCTGAATACAGTTGTGAATGATACTGTAAACCTAACAACATGGTATGGTATGGAGATTGGAATAGAAAACGCTACTCAATTATCTACTACCGAATATGTCATTGTGTCATTCAAGACGCCAGATAATACTAGGGACGGAGGAAGTACACAGGATAATGTAGAGACACTACAGGCAACAGACTATGTAGTCAATCTATCAGTTGACTCAAACACAAAAGTGGCTCTTGCTACTTTGAATGGTTATACAGCTGGTCAAGGCGGAACAGCTCTTAATGAGAGAACACCTGATGGAGAGACGGATGTGCAGTACTCGTATACTAGTTATGGAGCATTCATAACAAGAGAAAGCCCATCAAGCGAGCCTGGAACAGTGAAGATAGAATATCCAAAAGCACAAAGAGAAGCCGTGGTTTACATAACAACAAAAGGAACAAGCTTCTCAGCAGCAGCAGCAGCATCAAGCGGGGCTGTTACAGTGCAGAGGATAGATGTTGGAGCTACAAAGCTTGCTTCAGAAGTTCCAGACATCAATGCAGTAAACTCAATCCTTGTTGGAGGACCATGTGCTAACGCAGCATCTGCAACAGTACTAGGAAACCCAGCAGACTGTACAGCAGGATTTGAACCTGGTGTAGGAAAAGTTGAGTTGTATGATGTTGGTACTGGTAACGTAGCAATGTTAGTAGCAGGATTTGCAGCAGAAGATACCAGAAATGCAGCAGCAGTTGTTGCTAACTCAGGTGACTACAGCCTATCAGGTGCTAAGATGGAAGTTAGAAAGGTTGGAACAACCTTAACCGTTGCTGAACCAAGCGTAGCAGCACCAGCAGCTGACGCAGGAACTGAATAAAGGAAGTAAAAAACTTCCTTAATTTTTTCTTTTTTTCTTATCTCTTTTATATTTTTAATTTCTTAGTTAGCTTAATAACTCTCCCAGAAATATATTGTGTTTAGTTCTTTTTATCTTTAGCTTTACAGATCCTTCTTGTTTGTAACAATTTGGGACAGAGATGAGCCGATTTTTAGGGAGGTTCGCGGGCAAGAGCTTGTCGCTCTTGCAATTCACGGCCAGCATTTCTTTGTTTAATCTACCAGGGCATATGAGTTTTGCTTCTACAATGTCTCCTTTTTTGAACGGTTTCGGGTATTCTTTACATTCTTTTATCTTGAATCCCTGCTCATAAATGAGCTTTATACCATGTTTTTGCTCTAAATTACGCATTTTTTTGTAGAAAACGTCCATGTCTGCCCCTTTAACCGGATTTCTTCCAAGACGGTAATGCAGGAAGTTCTGTATGCCTATTCCTGGACAATTTTTTCCTGCGCCTACTTCCTTAGCAAATTTAGCCAGTTTGACAAGCTCATCATCATTATAACCTGGAAGCCATACCGGAGCTATGATAAGATCCATTTTTTTAGGTATGTACTTTGCAAGAGCCATGACTTTTTTTAGATTGTAAGGAAAACCTGCCATCTTGTCTGCTATTTGTTGGTCTAAAGCGTTTAGAGAAAGGTTTATTCTTGTTAATCCTGCAGTTGCAAGATCATCAATAAGCTTCTTGTAGAGCAAAGTTCCATTTGTGTCTATGGAAATAGATTTTACCTGAGGTATTTTTGCTATGTCTGCCACTAGCTCAACCATATTTGCATATAATGTAGGTTCTCCCTGTGCATTTATGTGAGCATCTATATAGTCTTCCTGCTTAAAATCCACAAGCTTTTTTAGCTCCTCTATTATATAGTCTTTCTCGACGATAAAATCGACTTTTCTTCTTGATAATGGCCCTTCGTCAACAGAACAGTATACACAGCCTAAGTTGCAGCTGGTTATTGGCTTGACTTCTATTGTGTTAGTGCCTCTGTCCACCAAACCAAAATAATTGGTGCCCATCAAAGGAATTCCGGAATTTTTGTGGACATAAACTGTTGTTTTATTGTTTAACCTGTTTTTAAGATGGAGAAATCCTTTTGACAGCAGCATGTTAAATTTTCTTTGTGCTTTTTTGTCGCTTATGCCTTTAAATTCAATTTTATTACCATTTACCTTGAAATTGCCAATAGTTTTGAGCATAGATCTATCTATTTCAAAATAAAATATCTTAAGGAAATTTACTTTTATCTTTTCATCCTTTTCCTCGAATGAAAGGTCCTTGAATTCCAGCTCTGCCATGATATGCAGAAAAAAAGGAAATTATATAAAGATATGCTCATAAATATAGCTGGATTTTAACGTTTGGGGGCAAGTATGGAAACTAAGGAAGTCAATATCACTTATGAGACACTGTTTGAGTTGTTGAAAAGAGAGAAAGATAGAGCAGACTTGCAGAAACTGAACCCTAATTTTTTCAATGATTTTGTTGATTACCTGAATGAAAAGAAAAAAATACGGAGTAAAGAGGACTCTTTGTTTTCTTACGATGAGAAAAAGAAAGTTGAGAGGCAGATAGATAATGCCAAGAGGCTGATAAAGGAGATATATGAGAGGAGAGAAAAGAAAATATTGAACATTGCATTGATAAAAAGCAGGACAAAGTCAAATGTCATGGATACATCTGCTTTTCTTGAGAATGAGAAGAGACTTTTTGATGATGCGGTCAAAGTTTTGGATGTTTTTAGGAATGATATCATTGACAATATTCTAAATGAGAAACATATCTCTGAGACTGCAACGGAAAAAAAAGAAATAAGCCAGGAAACTAATGAGAATGCTGATAATAAAGAAAAATCGAAAGATACTAAACTGGTAAGATTCCTTTATGCAGTTCCAAAGTTTGTCGGGAAAGAACTGGAAGAATATGGTCCTTTCCAGGAAGAAGATATAGCTAATTTACCGTCGGAGATTGCTGAGCTTCTCATAAGCAAAGGCCGCGTAGAGGAAATTAAGGGGAATTGAACCAGTTAATAGAAACCAGCGGAAAATGTTCCATTTTCTAGGTATTTGGAAATTCTTGGGAGGATTTCCAAAACCTTTTTAAATTAACTTTAGATTCTAGAATGATATGAAATTTCCAAAAACTATTAGAAGATACAATCCAAAACTTAGAAAGCATACTGTGCATAAGATTGTAGTTGTTAAGAGAAAAAATCCCGGAAGCATGACTTATGGAAGCAAGAATAGAGCTAAGAGAAGGGGAAGCGCCAGAGGTTTAGGAAATATGGGAAGATACAGCAAGCCGGCGATAACAAAATTCAAGATGACCGGAAAAAAGAGTAGCAAGAAAGTAGATTTAAGGTATGAATGCACAGAAACTAAGAAGCAGCATGCCAGGAAAGAAGGTTTCAGGACAAAGAAACTTGAGTTTAAGTGATGAGGAATACAAATGACAAGAGAGCCTACAAGCAAATTCATAAAGATAAGATGCCCTAAATGCAAGAATGAGCAAGTGATGTTCGGTAAAGCATCTTCAAGAGTCATATGTTTGGTATGTGGTAAAATACTGGCTGATCCTACTGGTGGAAAAAGCAGAGTCAAAGCCAGAATTCTAGAAGTGCTTGAATAAACTTATATTCAAAATGCTGTTACAAAAGAAAGGATTTCCTGAAGAAGACGAACTTGTTATGTGCACCGTTACAAAAGTGCAGTTTCATTCTGTTTTTGCTAATTTAGACGAATACGGAAAAGGCGGGATGATACACATTTCTGAGGTAAGCCCAGGTAGAATAAGAAATATAAGAGATTTTGTAAAAGAAGGGAAGAAGGTAGTGTGCAAAGTTTTGAGAATCAATACCGAGAGGGGTCATATAGACCTGTCTTTGAGAAGAGTGACTGAGACGCAAAAAAGAAAAAAAGTAGATGGAATAAAGCAGCAGCAGAAATCAGAAAAGATTTTGGAATTTGTTTCTAAGGATCTTAAACTGGACGTAAAAGAGCTGTATGAAAAAATAACCAAGAATATATCCGAGAAATATGAATCGCTTTATGATTTTTTTCAACAGATAGTTACAGACAGCGATGCAATCAAGGATGCTGATCTTGATGCAAAGACAGCAAAGAAGCTCGAAGAAGCGGTTAAGTCAAGGATCAAGGAAGTAAGCGTCAAGATCGAGGGTAAGCTGAAATTAACCAGTTATGCCGGAAATGGCGTGGATATTGTTAAGGAAGCTCTTGGAAAGGCAGAGGAATCAGGAAAGGAAAATCTGTCAATAAAATACCTAGGTGCAGGCATATATGGTGTCATTGCTACTGCAAAAGATTACAAGGAAGCTGAGAAGTTAATTAAAGAGAGTTCCGAAAAAGCGTTGAATCATGTAAGGGAAAATGAAGGGGAAGGAGAATTTGAGAGAGTAGAAGCATGAGAATTGTGCATGCCTGCACACTAGCGTATAGGGTGATGTTCGCTACGCTCAATCACCCGAGACTGTGGTATGTAAAAAATGAAAACCATAATGAAATGCGAGAAATGCGGAAGATATACAATGAAAGATGTTTGCGTTTGCAAGGGTAAAAGTCTGACACCAAAACCTGCTAAATTCAGCGTAGAAGATAAATATGGGAGTTACAGAAGAAAAGCCAAACTTAATTTTTTTAAGGAAGAAGATCTACTATGAGCACATGGAAAATTGATCAAATAGGGAAAAAACCAAAACTTAACAATCCTATATTGATAGAGGGTTTGCCGGGTATTGGTAATGTGGGCAAGGTTGCTGTAGATTTTTTAGTAGATGAGCTAAAAGCAAAAAAATTGTATGAGGTAACATCTCACTCTTTTCCGCATTCTGTCTTTGTCAATGAAGATAATTTGGTGGAGCTGCCTATGATAGAGATATTCTACAAGAAATTTAATGGCAAAAAACAGGATCTTATACTTTTAGGAGGAGATGTACAGCCTACTGATGAAGTGAGCAGCTATGAATTTTCTGACAAAGTTCTTGGCATAGCAGAGCAGTTTAAGGGCAGTGAGATAATAACCTTGGGAGGCATTGGCCTTGCAGAAGTTCCTAAAAAACCCAAAGTTTATTGCACTGGCAACACAAAAAAGATAATCCAGAAATACAAGAGTGGAATGGTAAATGACAAGCTATATGGCGTTGTCGGTCCAATTGTCGGTGTGTCTGGTTTATTGGTTGGCTTGGCAAGAAAAAGAAATATGGATGCTATAACATTTTTGTCAGAGACTTATGGTCATCCGATGTATCTTGGAATCAAAGGAGCGATGGAAATCCTTAAGGTTTTGGATAAACAATTAAAACTCAACATAAATATGGGCAGATTAAATAAGGAAATAAAAGAGATAGAATCTGATTTGTTGGGAAGGACAGAGCAGATAAGCGAAGTAGCAAGACAGACTGCTTTGAAGAAGCTGAAAGGCAAGATTGGTGAAGGTGTAGACTATATAGGATAAAGATTCCAAAATATTTATAAATAATGATTCTAGTTCTGAGTAAAAGGTGGTTTTGTGTCTAAAATCAAAAGAGTGGTAGCAAGGGAAGTTCTTGATTCAAGAGGTAATCCTACTATTGGTGTTACTGTTGCAACTGAAAAATATATTGCTAGTGCAATTGTTCCTAGCGGTGCGTCAACAGGGTCACATGAGGCTTTAGAGTTAAGGGATAATGATAAAAAAAGATATAATGGAAAAGGTGTATTAAAAGCAGTAGATAATGTCAACAAAGTTATTTCTAAGAAGGTTGTTGGATTGAGATGTGAAAATCAGAAGAAGATAGATGAACTTATGATCAAGCTGGATGGAACAGAAAACAAATCAAAACTTGGAGGAAATGCAATTTTAGGGGTTTCGATGGCTGTATGTAAAGCTGCTTCATTAGAAAAAAACATTAGTTTATTCCAATATATCAAAAATATTTCAAATAATAAAAATAAAAAATTTTCATTGCCTATCCCTCAACTAAATATAATCAACTCCGGTCAGCATGTTGGTGTAGAAAACGATATACAGGAACATATGATACTGCCAGTCAATTTTAAAAGTTTTAAAGATGCTTTAAGAGCCGGTGTTGAAACTTACCATTCTTTAAAAAAAATCCTTAGGAAAAGATACGGCGCCAAAGAAACGCTTTTGGGAGATGAGGGGGGTTTTTCCCCGCACGTGTTAAGTGTTGAAAAAAGACTTGACTTGATTTTGGAAGCGATCCATGAAGCTGGCTATGACGGAAAAATAAAAATTGGTTTAGATTGTGCTGCTTCGGAGTTTTTTTACTCTGATTATTACAAAATTAATGGCAAGAGTTACAGTCCTGGAGAACTTATAGATTTCTACAGGAATCTTGTCAAGAAATATAAGATAATCTCTATAGAGGATGGAATGGCAGAAGACCATTGGACTGGATGGAAGCAGATGAATAAGGAATTAGGCAATAAAATACAGATTGTAGGAGATGATTTATTGGTCACAAATGTTGATAGAATCAATCAAGCAGTTGAGGATAAGGCATGTAATGCTTTATTGTTGAAAGTAAATCAGATTGGAACAGTAAGTGAGACAATTGATGCAGCAAACTTAGCTTTCAAAAACAAATGGAATGTTGTTGTAAGCCATAGAAGCGGAGAGACTGAAGACAGTTTCATAGCGGATTTGGTTGTTGGATTAAACGCTAATCAATCAAAATTCGGAGCTCCTGCACGATCAGAAAGAACTGCAAAATATAATAGATTATTAAGCATAGAAGAACAGTTGGGGAGTAAGGCTGGGTTTGCTAAATTGTGAATAATTCTTTATGTATTTTCTCCCACTAATGGAACAAAACCTATTCCACTGAGTACTGGTTCTGAACTTTCAATTATTCCATCTTTGTATACCTGTTTTATTAAATAACCTTCTTGTTGAGGAAATAATAATATACCCCATTTTGGATTTAGCTGTTTTCCCAATACAGAAGGATTGAAAGATTTTAAATCTACACCAGCAGTTAGATAAATTCTGTCAAAAGGTGCATATTCTTCTGCTCCAATTGAACCATCTTCGTCGGGAATGATTTTTATTCTTTTTTCTAGGTCGTCCTTGCCAAAATGAGCTTCTAGATTCCCTTGAGCTAACTCTGCCAACTGTGGTATTTTTTCCACAGTAACTAGATAACCAGAATCTTCAATCAGATGGGAGACAATAGCAGCATGATAACCACAACCACTGCCAATCTCTAGTACTCTTAACCCATCTTGTAGCTCTATTTGATAAGCCATAAAAGCAACAAGGGAAGGTTGAGAACAAGTTTGCTGGTGTCCGATGGGCAAAGGCATATCATTATAAGCCAAATGCTCTGCTTCTACAAAATATGGGCGTGCAGAGTTAGCTACACTACCTGCAGATTCTATTAAATCTGCAACTTCTCGACTATTATCTATATTAGGTATTAGGCCTGCAAAAAAATCATCCATTTGAAAATTGAAGCCTATTTTAGGTTCTTTTAATCTTTGTAGGGCTCCTCTCATATTTTGAAGTATAAGGGAGTGAACACCAACTAAAGTAACTGGCTCAGTACCTAAGAAATCTTTTCTATCTACACCCCTCATAGTTTCTACTACTCTTTCATACTCTGGGGATTTATGTTCCTCAAAAATAGAACCATTTAATATTGTTCCCACCAAATCATCATTATTCATTCTCCTAAAGAATGATTCTTATTTTTTAAATGTTACTATGCTAGAAGAACAATTCCAATAATCAATAAATTTAAATAAAAAGCTAATAAAAATTAAAAAATGATTAAACTTGTACTGCTTAGACACGGAGAAAGTACCTGGAACAAAGCAAACAAATTTACAGGTTGGACTGATGTTCCGTTGACAGAGAAAGGCATCGAAGAGGCTAAAGAATCGGGGCAAGTGCTTAAAAAAGAAGGTTATACTTTTGATGTTGTTTTTACAAATGTGCTGGAAAGAGCCACTAAAACAACTGAGATAGTTCTAAAAGAGATAGGATTAGAAATCCCTGTGTATGAGTCATGGCAATTAAATGAAAGGCATTATGGAGCGTTGCAAGGCCTGAATAAAGCAGAGATGGCAGCAAAATTCGGGGAGGAACAAGTTTTAAAGTGGCGAAGAAGTTATGATATAAGGCCACCTGTACTGAAAAAAGATGATGAAAGATACCCTGGTAATGATCCAAGATACAAGGATTTGGATGAGAAGGATCTTCCTCTGACAGAGTCATTAAAAGATACTGTTGCTAGAGTGTTGCCTTACTGGAAAAAGAAGATGATACCTGAATTAAAATCCGGGAAAAAAGTTTTAGTTTCTGCAAGCGGCAATAGTTTAAGAGCTTTAGTAAAAATTATTGATGATGTACCTAATGAAGAGATAGTTCATTTTAACATACCTACTGGCGTTCCTTTAGTTTATGAGCTGGATGATGATTTCAAGGCAGTAAAACATTATTTCTTAGGGGATGCAGAAGAAATAAAGGAAAAAATGGAAGCTGTTGCAGCGCAAGGTAAGGCAAAAAAATAATTATTTCTCCAAAACCAAAGCACCTGCACCTAAAATCCCAGCTTCTTTTAAATTTGACTTAACTATCTTTTGGGGTTTGGAAAAGTATCTTTCTTTTACTGCTTTGTTCATGCTTTTGCTGAAGAATTTCCAGGAATTTGATATTTTTCCTCCTACGACGATAATATCCGGATCTAAGGCATAAATTATATTTGTCAGGCCTATTCCTAAATAATTTCCCATACTATCAAATGTTTTAATGGCTTTTTTGTTTCCTTTCAAGGCTAATTGGTAGATAGAGTGAGGATTACTGCTTCCGAATGTTTTTTTTATTCCTCTTGCTGCAACATGAGTTTCTATGCATCCATGATTTTTGCATCTGCTTTTAGGGCCGTCGTAATTTATTGTCATGTGCCCTAGTTCTGCTGCATTATTCCTACCATGATATATTTTTTTGTTGATTACGAATCCACCACCAATGCCCGTGCCTAAAGTTATTCCTACAATATTTTCATATTTTTTTCCATAACCAAAAGTTGCTTCAGCAAGAGCAAAACAATTTGCATCATTATCCAGAAAAGCTTTTATTTTGAATTTATTTTGAATTATTTTTCTTAATGGAGTGTTATGGAAAGGCAGGTTTACTGGATTTGTAATTGTCCCGGTCTTGTAATTTAATGGACCTGGGCTTCCTATGCCTATCCCGGATATTTTTCCGGACTTAACTTCTTTTATTGAAGAAATAATATTATTTATTACTGTTTTAGTTCCTTTTTTTGTTTGTGTCGGCGTTTCATATTTTTTTATTATCCTGCCTTTTGATGTAATCAGTGCTGCCTTTACGTTTGTTCCGCCTAAATCGACTCCTATTATGTTTTGCATAGCTATAATTAAAGAAGCAATGGTATTTATAAATATCGGTTGCTATAAACTTAATTAAGAATCTTGCAGATTAAAATTAGTTTTTAGAAAAATTGAATCTGGTGGTCAATTCTTTTTGAATTTTCCAGTTTTTTCAACCTTTCCTACATATCAAATTAATGTTGTGAAAAACTTGCGCTTTTCATATTAATTTTCTATGATTTTCCAATTTCAATCTGCAAGATCATGAGTAATATTGGACCCTATCTTGTGCTAGGGAAATGAATGTTTGTGTGCTTATTTGTTATCAAAGTTGTCAGCTCTGTTATTGGGGTCTACGGAAATGATGTCATCAAGTACTGATTCGGGTTCTTTTTTTGAAAGAATTTCCATTAGATCCACCTCCGCAAGCTAACGAATGTAGAGATTATATAAATTCATTGGCAAAAAAGCAGATTATTTGAACTAAAATAACAACATTTATATAGTAAAATGGTTTAAATGAACCAAAATGAACCAATTAATAGATGAAAAAGACAAAAAGATACTGGAAGTATTGCAAGAAAACTCCAATTTGTCTTCCCATAAGATATCCAAGAAGACATTGATTCCAATTACAACAGTCAATAATAGAATAAAGAAGCTTAAGAAAGAAGGTGTAATAAAAAAATTCACAATCGAGACTGATCAATTCAAACTTGGGTTTAATCTTTCAGCTTATATCCTTATCATGGTATCATTGGATGAGCTTAAGCAGCATAAGATGAAAACAAAGGATCTTTTAAGGACAATAAAAACTAGTCCTCTTGTGGAATCAGCGGATACTGTTTCAGGAGATGTTGATGTGATAGTTAAAATGCACATTAGGGATATAAATGAGCTTAACGATTATGTTGTTAACATATTGTCATATTACAAAGGTGTTGAAAAAACGAAAACTGCTTTGATACTTACACATGTTAAACAATAATCATCTGCTTCTGTAGAAACTTGCAGCATCTTCCGGCATCGTCGAGTTTATTGTCGCTCCTGTTGAAAGCTCAAATCCGCCCCATTTTGCCAGTCTTGGAGTAATTTCGATGTGGAAGTGCAGGTCATGGCCTTGCGGGGCATAGTGCAGGAAGAAATTGTAAGAGATATTTGATTTTTTTAATTTCAAGAGAATTTTTTTTAATACAGATGCCATGTCATAAAGCTCTTCATCATACATAGCTGTTATATTCTTAACGTGTCTTTTCGGGAATACCCAGGCTTCGAAATTAAATCTCGATGCATATGGTGCAAATGCAACGATGCTTTTGTTTTCTGTTATTCTTCTTTTGCTTTTTGATTCTAGCTTTATTATGCTGCAATATGGACAATTCTTAGATTTTTTTGCAGCTTTAACTTTGTCCATCACGTCGTCCGGCAACAAAGGAAGAGCAACTATTTGAGTATGGGAATGCACTAAAGAAGTTGCTGCATGGGAGCCTTTATTCTTGAATACAGTTATATACTTTATCCCTTTTAGTTTTGATAATGCTTTTATTCTTAATATGTATACATCAAGGATCTCTTTTATATGCTCTATACTTAAGTCTGCAAGCTGTTTTTTATGATCGTTTGTTTCTGCAATCACTTCATGAATGCCGTAATTGTTGCCTTCTATGAGAAACTTGTTTTTTGCCTTTATTTTTGCACTGCCTTTTTTCTCTACAACAGGAAACTTGTTCGGAAACCATCTTATTTTCCATGAGTTTTTGTACTCTACACGCCCAATTTCTTTGGGTGTTAGGTTCTCGTTTCCGGGGCAGAAGAAGCATGTTTTTGAATTACTGGTCTCATTTACACCATCTTCTTTGAATTCATGCTTTCTTTTTTTCCTTTCAGTTGCGTAATAAACCCACCTGTCAAGGATGTAGTCTTTTCTTATTACTCCCATATTAAGATTCCACTAATAGAATTATTTAAAACTTTTGAATTATTTCACAATATTTAATAAAGAAAGAAATATCCTGAATTGTATGGAATTTAAATCTATAAAAGATAAGATACCTAAGGGACTGTATGGTGTTCTTGAAAAAGATATAAAGAAATTAAGGCCAGCACAGGAGAAAGCAATTAATAAAGGATTGTTGGACAGGAAAAACCTGCTTGTCTGCACGCCAACTGCTTCCGGGAAAACTCTAATAGCTGAACTAGCTGCCTTGAAGTCCATTATTGATGGCAATGGCAAGGCAATCTATATAGTGCCCTTAAAGGCATTAGCTTCTGAAAAATACAAGGATTTTAAGAAAAGATATGATGGAGTTGCAAAGGTTGCCTTATCTATTGGAGATATTGACAGCTCTGATTCTTATCTGGTTGATTATGACCTAATCATTGTTACGGCAGAGAAACTTGATTCATTAATAAGGCATCATGCTCCATGGTTGAGTTTGATAAGTACGATAATAATTGATGAGATACATCTGCTTAACGACGCAGGAAGAGGGCCAACATTGGAAATACTAATTACAATACTAAGACAATTATTAAAAAAATCTCAAATTATCGGCTTAAGCGCTACAATAGGAAATCCTAAAGAGTTAGCTGAATGGTTGGATGCAGAACTTGTGGAAGATGATTGGAGACCTGTAAAACTGCATAAAGGCGTTTATTTAGACGGAGAAATCGAATTTTCTACGCGCCCTTAGAACAGAGTATTGTTCGATTAAAACAAGCTTTCAACGATTAAATTAGGCTCAAATTCTTTTAAGTCAGAATATTCCTGGCCAACACCTAAGTAAACTATTGGTTTTTTTGTGACGTAGCTTACAGATATGGCAGCGCCGCCTTTTTCATCGACATCAGATTTTGTCAAAATTATTCCGTCTATTCCGATAATCTCATTGAATTTTTGGGCTTGCTCCACACAGTCATTGCCTGCGATGCTTTCTCCGACGAATAATTTTAAGTCAGGCTTTGCAACGTTAACAATTTTCTTTAATTCATCCATGAGGTTAGCTTGGTTCTGCAGTCTTCCAGCAGTATCTATCAAGACAACATCAATGTTTTTTGCCTGTGCGTGCTTTACTGCGTCGAATGCGACTGCAGCAGGATCCGAGCCGTAATCATGCTTTATCAGTTTTATTCCTAATTTATCCGCATGTATCTGCAGCTGCTCAATCGAAGCTGCACGGAAAGTGTCAGATGCTGCCAGCACGCAGGATAGATTATTATTTTTTAATAAATCTGCAACTTTTGCTATTGTTGTTGTCTTGCCGGAACCATTGATTCCGAAAAAAGATATTACAAAAGGCTTTTCAACCTTATTTTTGATATTTTTCAACAAACTTATTTTTTCAATGTTAAATAGGTCTTCTACAGAATTTTTTAACGTGGTTTTAATTGTTTCTTCTATTCCAGTTCTTTTTATCGGCTTCTCCACTAGATTTTGCCTTAAATCTGTTTTTATTTTTTCGACAACTTCCAGGGCAACGTTGTTTTCCATCAACACCAATTCCAGATCTGAGAATAAATTTTCAAATTTTTCGTAGGAAAGCTTTGTTGTTACTATCTTTTCTTTTATTTTGCCGAAAAAACCCTTTTTTTCTTCAACTTCTGTTTCTTCTTCAGTTTCAGGGGTTTCTGTTTTAACTTCTTTCTGTTTTACTTCTTCTTTAGTCTCTATTGTTTCTTTTTTTTCTTCCACTACTTCTTTTTCAATTATTTCTTCCTTTATTTCTTCTTTTGGCCCTTCTTCTGCCTTGACCTCTTCCTCTGCTTTCTTGGAAAACTTAGAGATAGCTCCTTTTAATTTATCTTTTAAGAAATTAAACATATTATAGCACCTACTTATTTTGCAATGCAGAAGCAATTGTATTTATTTCCTGTTCCATCATCGCTGCTTTTGTTGTCTGTTCCTGCAGCTGATTTACAAGAGTTTCCTGGAGTTTTTTCATTTCATCAATTTGTGTTTCCATGAGCTTTTTTGTTGAGTTGATATCTTTCACTAAAGTTGTGTTAGCGCCTACATTTACAATGAAGTTTTTGTTGTCTTTTAGCTCTGCTTTTGCATAAATGCCTGAGCTTAATGGGACTAATATCTCTGTTTTTTCCTTTAGTTTTTCCATATCATCCAAGCTTTGTTTAGTTGCCATAAGCTCCATGAGCTGGTTGTTAAGGGCTGTATTCTGCTGATCAAGCTGCTTTATCTGCTGATCAAGCATCTGAAACTCTAAATACTTCTTTTGGAGCTTTTCTTCTTTCTCTGTCATCGTACTTTCTTCTTTAGTTTTTGATATAATTTATCATAAACAACACCCATAGGGGTTCCATCATGCTGCCTTTTTATTGTTTCTGCAAGCAAAGGAGCTACAGAAATAACAGTTATTTTCTTGATTCTCTTTTCCTTTGGAAGCTCAATTGTGTTTGTGGTTAAAATTTCCTTTATCTTTGATTTTTGGAGTCTTTTTATTGCCGGTCCTGACAGCACAGGGTGGGTTGTAACTGCATAAGTGTCTTTTGCACCATGTTTTTTCAGGATTGCAGCTGCTTCTGTTATGGTTCCTGCTGTATCCAGGATATCATCAACTAAGATTGTTGTTTTGTTCTTTACGTCACCTATAACATGGCCCATTACAACATTGCCTTTTTCATCTCGTCTTTTGTCTATAATTGCTATCGGAGCATGTAAAACCGCGGCTAATGTTCTTGTCCTTTTAGCCCCCCCGACGTCAGGTGCGACAAAAACTACATTCTTTAGTTTTTTGTTTAGTATATGTTCAGCGTATATTGGCCTTAAATCAAGATTATCGGAGGGTATGTCAAAAAATCCCTGTACCTGGTCAACATGCAGCTCAAATGTCATTATTCTGTCAGCACCTGCTGATTCCAGCATTTTTGCCACTAGTTTTGCACTGATTGGCTCGCGAGCTTTTGCTTTTCTGTCTTGTCTTGCATATCCAAAGTAAGGTATCACTGCTGTTATTCTTTGCGGTGAGGAACGCTTTAGCGCGTCTATGGTGATTAGAAGTTCCATCAAATTTAGGTTTGCATCAGGACTTGTAGGCTGTACAACATAAACATCTGAACCACGGACACTTTCCAGGATTCTTACATATATTTCTCCATCGTTGAATTTATGTATGTCTGCCGGAGTGAGCTTGACTTTTAGGTGTTTAGCTACTTCTATGGCTAGGCTTTTGTTAGCTGTACCTGATATTACCTTTAATTCTCCTTGCATTTTACCCCCAAGCTGTTACATAATTATATGTTTTAGTTTAAAAATGTTGCCATTTTATGACTTATGTCTCTGCACCTAGCTCCTTATCTACTTCTTTTTCGGTGTTGAGTATTATCTCTATCTCTCCAAAGTGCTCTTTTTGCTCTAAATTAACTTTTCTTTGAGTTGTTAAATGGAGTAACGGGATAAATGTGTAGATTTTGTCTTCTTTTGATTTTGAAGGTACTAGTTGAGTAAAAGTAAGAGTTTTTTGCTTGTTGATGATGAAAAATGACCTTATTTTAGAGTAGACTTCCCTTATTATTTGGGTTATATCTATCTTTTTTTCAGGTATTTTGACATCCATTGGCGGAATTGAGTTTAAAACGCGTCTTTGCTTCACTTCTAATGCTTTTTCCAGAGCATTTACAAGGTCAAAAACAGAGACTTTTCTTTTTCTTGGTTGTGGTGTCCTTGGAATAAGGATAGGCCTTTCTCCGGGTTCATAATGCTGTTGCTCTTCTAAGTCAAGCTCTTCAGCAAGATCTTCTTCTTCAGTCAGCAGCCTGTCAAGTTCAGATAGATCCTCATTTAGAAGCCTGTTTGATTTAACTTTCAGTAGAATAGCGGCTGCCAGGAGCACTTTACCTGAAATCCTGAAATCAAGCTCTTTTAGCTTTTTTATAGTATCAATGTATTTTTTTGTTAATTCGCTTATGTTAATGTCCCATGGATTCATGCCTTCTTTTTTTACTAGTTCATAAAGCAAAGCCTGCCAAGTAACTTCATCCTTGCTGTACAGTATCTGGAATATCCTGGCATTGCTGTCCATTTAATTAATTTTATAGTTTAGTAGTATTTAAATTTAATGTTAAAAATATTTTTATGTCTTGTTTATTATTAATTCTTCTCAGTTCTAGGCCTCCCCATTGTGGTCGGCATCTATTTCTATCTACAACACTAAGAACTCGCTGGCAATGGTTGCGGGACTATATATCTTTACTTGCACAACCACTTAAATATTGTATCAAAACATTTTTATATTGTCTGTAGTTCTAGGTTTCTTAATGGGCCTGTAGTTCAGCGGCTAGAACGTCGCCCTTACAAGGCGGAGGTCGTCGGTTCAAAACGATCTTTTACAAAAAGCTCGACCAAAAGTGTGCAATGCGGTATCTTCGATACCGCGGAACGACGTAAAAGATTGGTGGAAGTCCGATCGGGCCCATTCATTTTTCATGCGGCAGTTGTCCAGTGGTTAAGATTCGGCCTTGCCACGGCTTTTTAGGAAAAACCCGAGAAAAATCGGGCTTTTTGCTAAAGCAAAAAGGCTGAGACCCGAGATGCTTTTAGCACGGGATTTCGAATCTCGGCTGCCGCATTCATTATTTCGGAATTTCTCATTCAAAAAGAAATATTTATAAAAAAGAAGTTGATTCGTTCTCTCCTTTATACAAAATGATTACTGAAACAATATTACCAAAAATAATCGTAAAAAAATCAAGTATCCATGGTTCTGGAGTATTTGCAGCAGAACATATCAAAGAAGGCCAGAAAATTGTTGAGTATCAGGGAGAGAAAATACCTACTGAAGAAGGAGATAAGAGATCTGAGATTGATGAGAAGCTTACTTATATTTTTGTTTTGAATGATGAATATGATGTGGATGGCAGCGTTAATGGGAATGAAGCGAGATTAGTAAATCATTCATGCGACCCTAACGCATATACTGACATAATTGATGATAAGATATGGATCATAGCGGACAGAGACATTGCAGAAGGAGAAGAGATAGCATATGATTATAGTTTTGATGCAGATGAATTAGAAGAATGCCGTTGCGGTTCTGAGAAATGCAGAGGTTATATAAATGAACCTGATAGCGAAGATACAAAGAAATTGTTGGAGAAGAATGGCAAAAAGGTTTAAATATTGATGATGTTTCTATTATCTTGCAAGCGACAAATGAGTAAACTCATTTGCAATTCACGGGCCCGTAGCTCAGTCTGGTTAGAGCGCCGTTTTTCAGAGATTATTTTCTGATGAGCGTAAGTCTTATATGGCCACTAGTGGTGCAAAAATTTAAGCCATTAGGGAGCTAAGCCAG
Organism: uncultured Methanosarcinales archaeon; assembly: GCA_964469645.1. GTDB lineage: Archaea > Nanobdellota > Nanobdellia > Woesearchaeales > GW2011-AR4 > JACPJP01. The sequence continues at coordinate 70,331 of CAYXZV010000001.1, forward strand.
CCGGAGGTCAGGAGTTCAAAACAAATTTTTACAAAAAATTTGACTAAAAGTATGCAATGCGATATCTTTGATATCGCGGAACGATGTAAAAGTTTGATGAAAGTCTCCCCGGGCCCACTTTATTTTTTAATTAATTTCTTCATCCTTTGAGAATGTAGAATTTTATCTAAGACTTTTAAAAATGGCTCACTTTGCTCTACAGGAACTGTGATAGAATGTTCATGAACCCATTCATTTTCAACTTTTTTCTTTTTTTGTATCAATAAATATCTTCCATATTCGTTTTCTAGAATATCGAACCATATCGTTTTGTTATTATAATTTAGCTTTTCAAAATCAAGATGATTAACTCTATGGTTAGGATAATAGACTTTAGTAACGCCAAATTGTTTCATATATATCTCATTCTCGAGAATTAAAATTTGTAGGTGTTTTTCAATAGCTTTTCTAGAGAATTTAGTGCCTCGCACTAGTTCTGTCATTGTCTGTCCTTTGGTATTATTTCTTAAAAATTGGAGAACTTTCTCATGCATTGTTTTTTCTTTTTTTGCCGGATACATCTTAATATATGTTATTAAGTACCATAATCTTTATATATTTATTGTTACTTATATTGGTTACCAATAGTGGTACTTAATCAAAATGAAAATAAAATTTCAAAATATAGGTTGGAAAAGTAAAGTAGCACAGAAAAGAGCTACTTTTAGTGTTTCTATCAATAAGTTAGTTGCTATTGGTTGTATGATAGAGAAAGGTAAGGAATTGTATTGTTATTTAGCAGAAGACAAAGAAAATAGGCCTTTAATGCTTGTGTATTTAGATGGAAAAAAGAAAGTGTAAAGCCCGTGCTACTGGATGTAGACGAGATCTCCGCAAGATTTTGAATTGGGTTCGATTCCCAACACGGGCGCACTTATTACATACAAAAGCAAGCTTATATTTAAATGTTATGCGTATGTTTTTGTACCCGCAAAAACGTACGTTATGGTTATTTAAGTAAATCTGATCTTTATTACTAAATATGAAAAAAGTGCAAAAAAATCCATTTAGAATATCAAAGAATGTCTCAAGTAAAGATTTTATTACAGCAATTTTTAAACTTAAAAAAGAACATCTAATGATAATACCGTATGAAATTAGTAAAGCTTTTGGTATACAGATCGATGATATTGCAATATTTGAATCTTCAGATAAATTTGTTAAAATCAAATTTGTTAAAAAGACAATGTTTGGTTTTGTAAAAGATTTGGATATTGAAAAATTATTGAAAAATAAAAAAATAAAGTTTAGTTTAGTTAGAGGAAATGTAGAAAATGATTCTATTATTTTCAGGAAAAAAGGGTGAAGAAAAAAATGGACACACATTGATAGACCAGCTCTAGTTGAGCGAATTAATCAAAGGCAAGGCCGTCTTTGGTTAGTATGTCTGGAGTGTGTCCAGAGTGAAGAAGAAACTACTAGAATGTGATATACATGACCTAACATTATTTAGATGTAAAAGAAGATGTTGGCAAAGTGGCGGTAAAAAAGATAAAAGTTACTCAGATGAATATACAGAAAAATGTTTCAAATGCATAGGTGAAGGAAGATACAAAAAAGGTGTTAAGCTAATGCAAAAAAAGAAAAGACATGTGTATGTTAAAATATGATGCAAGTTGGGTATTGTCTTCATCTGAAGTTTGGGATTGGGAATGATCGAACCACAAAAATTAGGTGTTGTTGATGGTCTCAAATGGGTTATACAAAAGAACACACAGAAGACGAATGTGATAAATGTCTAAAAAATGTTGGTAAGAATAATTTAACCCCCGTCCCATTTTTATATTTGGATGTGAATGACAGGATACATCCTGATTTAAGTAGTGGTTATCATCAATATTATGTATGTAAAAGATGCTATAAAATAGAATTGAGAACAGTTAAAAGTGGATACTAAAAATGAAAAATAAGTTACAAGAAAAATTGTTTAGCAAATATCCTAAGATATTCAGACAGAAAGATTTGCCTATGACTCAAACTTGCATGTGTTTTGGGATAGATTGTGGTGATGGGTGGTATTGGCTGTTAGACATGCTTTGTGGATGTATTCAAAGTTATATTGATAATAATTCAGAGGTACATCAAGTAGAAGCATCACAAGTCAAGCAGAAATTCGGAGGATTGAGATTTTATACAGAGGGTGGCGATGAAAATACATGCGGAACTATTGAGTTAGCTGAACACATGAGTTATCATATCTGTGAAAGATGCGGTTCAACAGAATGCATTCCACCTCAAAAAACAACTAAGGGTTGGATTAGTACCATTTGTAATAAATGTATCAAAGAAAAAAAGGTGAGTTTAAAGAATGAAAAAACTCCAAGAAAATTATCAGAATAAATCCGAGATGAACTTATCAAATATTTGTCAAAATCTTGCAAAAAGAGATAAAAATGTATTGTCGGTTATTTTAAGTGGTTCTAGGGCTAGGGGTGATTATAGAGAAAATAGTGATTATGATCTTACGTTTGTCACTAAATCTCCGATTAAGAATTACGATGAAGAATTAACAATTGAACATAATTATAAAAACAAAATTAGTGAAAAAACAAAGATAGACAGAGATCTAATTCAAGTTTCTGTGTGGTCTTTTAACGGTTTCAAGAAAGAATACAAAAGAGGCAATAGTTTTGTATATTGTGCTTTAAGGGATGGAAAAATCCTTTTTTCAAGGTCAAAAATAAATTTCAAGAAACCAACCAATTTCCGACAATATGCTTTAGATAGATTAGACCTTGCTAAAAGAAATATTGAAGATATAAAATTTTCCTTAAAATACTATAAGGAACCTACACCACGCTCTCGTGAATTAGAGGATTTAGGATACATTTCGATGCATCTTTGCTGGGCAGTATGTATGTTCAATAATCATTGTCCTATCTCTAAATATACTGTCTTAAAAGAATGCAGAAAATATTTTAGTGAAAATGAGTTAGTACATATTAAAAAGGCATATCAATTATATGCTAAAAAAGGTAGTAAAAAACTCCATAGGAAAACATTCTTGGTTTTGTTTAATAATTTGAAAAAAACTATGAAAAGAGTTGAGAAAAAATATGTTGAAAAACAAGAAATATTTGACTGAAGAGGAAGTTAAGGAGTATCTTTGGAAAGAATTTAAAAAATTTATGAAAGGACAAACAAATATGGTAGATACAAAAGGAAAACATCTTTATTATAGATGGGATGTAGATAATTTTTTAACAAATCCAGAAAAAAGATTTTTTGATTAGAACGATGATTGAATATGAAAAGACAAGCAATGCAAGTTTCAATAAAAGAATTGGAAGATACAATTAAATGTTTAAAAAAAGAAAAATTGGAAATTAAAAGAAAAACCGGAATTGAGTACCCAAAAGATAAGAAGTTTCAAGTGAATATTATAAATAAAGAACCAAAATGTTCAGATACCTGGGAATTTGAACAAAAGAAAGAAATAAATAGAAGAAGATATAACCCAATTTAAATAGAAAAGTACAGATGCAGACTGATTAATATGAAAACTAATCAAGATAAGGCTTTAGTTGTGTTTCAAGGCAAGCAGATTAGAAGAATATGGTACAAGGATAGTTGGTTTTTCTCTGTTATTGATGTTGTAGAAGTATTGACAGGAAGTTCAATTCCTAAGAGGTATTGGTCTGATCTTAAGATAAAGCTTAAAGAAGAAGGATTTGAGATGTACGATATTATCGTACGGTTGAAAATACAGGCTCCTGATGGGAAACTTAGAGAGACAGACTGCGCAAGTACAGAGACTATATTCAGAATTATCCAGTCTATTCCGTCACCGAAAGCAGAACCATTCAAAAGATGGTTAGCTGAAGTTGGCTATGAGAGAGTGCAAGAGATAGAAAATCCTGAACTTGCTCAAGATAGAGCAAAAGAGTACTATGAACTAAAAGGCTACCCTAAGGATTGGATTGATAAGAGACTTAGGGGAATCGCTGTAATTTAGATTTGCAAAAAATGAAAAAAGATATTATTACTAAACTTAGAAAATCTTTTGAAGATTATGTAAATGAAGCTGATGGTTTAGAATTCTGGTTTGCTAGAGATTTGCAAAAACTTCTTGATTATGATGAATGGAGAAATTTTGTCAATGTTATAGAAAAAGCAAAAATAACATGCGGAAAATCAAGACAAAATATTTCTGACCATTTTGTTGATGTCAACAAAAAGGTCAAGATTGGTTCTGAAGCAGAAAGGGAAATTAATGATATCATGCTTACAAGATATGCATGCTATCTTATTGCACAAAATGGAGATCCTAGAAAAGAGCAGATAGCTTTTGCTCAAAGTTATTTTGCTGTACAAACAAGGAAACAAGAATTGATTGAAGAAAGAATAGCTTTAGTTGAAAGATTAGGTGCAAGGCAAAAGCTTGTAGCTTCTGAAACTGAACTTTCTAAGCTTATCTATGAAAAAGGAGTTGATGAAGCAGGATTTGCAAGGATAAGGAGCAAAGGTGATAAAGCGTTATTTGGTGGTTTTACAACTTCTATGATGAAAGGTAAGCTTAAAATACCTAAGAGTAGGCCTTTGGCAGATTTTCTTCCAACAATAACAATAACAGCTAAGAATCTAGCAACAGAAATTACTAATTTTAACGTCAAGAAGAGCAGCTTACTTGGTGAAGATAACATCACAAATGAGCATGTAAGGAACAATTGGGAAGTAAGGGGGTTGTTGTCAAAAAGAGGGATAAAACCAGAAGAGTTGCCTCCTGAGGAAGATATTAAAAAGCTTGAAAGAAGAGTTAAGAAAGATGAGGAAATGATTGCAGTTGATTCAAAAAGTGGAAAGAAAAAATTGCTTAAAAAATAAAAGTATAAAAGTTTAAAATAACAAATTTTAAGAATGCATTACTTTTTCTTATTATTGTGCTCCCATGGTGTAGTCCGGCCCAGCGGGAAATCTAGGATTTCCTAGGTTTGTCTTGGGGACAAACAATCATCTCGGCCTCTCGCGCCGAGGACTCGGGTTCAAAACAGCTTTTTTGCCAAGGCAAAAAACCTGGGAAAATGCAGCTCACTTCCCGTTGGTCGTTCGCCTAGGATTTTGCTTCGCAAAATCAAAGAAGCTGATGAAAGTCCCGATGGGAGCATTTATTTTTTCTGTTTTGTAGGCCTTTTCTGAATAGATAAATTTTTAAATGATTTCTTCTATGGATTATAAAAGCATTAAAAAGAGGAAAATGAGCTTATTTTCAAATTTATTCAAAAAAAAAGAGAAGTTAACTAAAGAACAGATAGATGCAATAGATGCAAAAGTAGAGGAAACTAAGAAGAAATATTCTAAAAAAGAAAAATCAAGTGCTGAGCTGCCAAAGCATGTCGTTAAGAAGATTAAAAATGATACTCTTGAGCATCATCACAAACAGATTCTAAAGCAAAGAATAGAGCCTCATGAAACCATAAAAAAATCAGAACATCCTGAGAAGGAGAATATGCATAAGGGGCATGTCCATGATTTTGTTAAGACTGGAATTGTAGGTTTTGATGAGCTGATTGATGATGGGATACCTAAAGGTGCTGCTACATTGCTTTGTGGAGGTCCGGGTTCTGGAAAGACTATAATGGGATTGCAAATGTTGCATAATGCTGCATTGAAAGGAGAAAAATGCATTTACATGACTTTTGAGGAGAATGAAGATAAATTAAGACAGCATATGGAAGATTTCGGGTGGGATTGGAAGAAATTAGAGAAAAGCGGGAATTTTATAATTAAGAGATATGATCCTTTCTCGATAACAAGAGCTGTTGAAGCATTACTGGAAAAAGCAAAAGGAGAATTAATGATTGATGTAGCCCCTGTTTTATTTCCAAAGGGTTTTAAGCCAGAATGGGTAGTTATTGATTCGGTAACAGCTATTGCATCAGCATTTTATGGAAGAGAAGAGACCTATAGGATTTATATTGAACAATTGTTTAGATTGCTAGAAGGTGTAGGGGCTACTTCCTTTTTAATAACAGAATCAAACCAAATTCCGTTAAAAATAACTGAGAGTGGAGTAGAAGAATTTTTGGCAGATGGTGTTATTATTCTCTATAATATGAAATCTGGAAACGTAAGGGAAAGTGCAATTGAAGTTTTGAAATTAAGGGGCACAAGCTTCCAAAAGAAGATAGTGGCCATGAAAGTTGAAAGTGACAAAGGAATAGTGGTTTATCCAGAACAGGAAGTGTTTGGCGGGACTTAAACAAAAAATGAAAAGTCAACTGGAAAAAGAATTTACAGAACTTCCAAATGACGCTGTAGCTTTGGTTCTTTTACCTAATAAAAATTATGAAGAATTGAATATGGAGATGATTAAAATTCTAGTTAATCAAAAAAAACTTAGTGGAGCTTATGTAACTATTAACAGGCCATATGGAAACATAGTCAAAATAATGGAGAAGGAGGGAATTGACCCAAAGAAGCTATTTTTTGTGGATTGCGTTACTGAAAAAGACGAGAAAGAGGACAATTGCACTTTTATCAAGTCTGCAGAAATGTTGGAAGATATGGGAATCTCCTTAGAACCTATGTATAGCAATAAATCCTACTCTTTTATCTTTTTTGACTCTATAGATGCATTATCAATATATCATGATACAAATACAGTAATAAGATTCGTACGTTCATTGATCAATAGACTTAGAGAAAATAATATGGGTGGGATCTTGGTGGGATTGCATGAGGAGACTGATAAGAGGACAGTTGATGAACTGGCAGCTGTTTGCGACAAGATCATTGATGCGAATGATAATCAATAAGCAATTTACAAATGTATAACCTTATCGCAGAACTGGCTTAATTGTGATGTTAATTTCTGGTCTGATTCTTCATGTTGGGATAATATGATTCCATTAAACCCAAAGACCCTCATTTTTCCTGTTACAGAATGCACAAATTTCAATATAGAATCCATGTTATTGTGGATTAATAATGATGAGATTGAGTCTATGTAAACAAACCTATTTTTTTCTCCAGTTGATGTAAAATAATCATGTAAGGCAATGCCAAGCTCTGTTAAATGCGCCGGGCTTTCTACCAAGACGCATTTGTCACCCTTACATATTTCCCCCCCTAGACCTTTTGATATGCAGTCAATAAACTGTATATTGTCTGTACTGATCTCCTTATTTTTTAATGAGTTCAGAATAGAGCTATAAGGCTTGCTTACAGAGACATATCCACCAGAAGATTTTTTCCTGTTTATAAGAAAGCTTAGCAAGTGCATATTTGCCTCTTCATACTTGTCATTTGGCATTACAACGCCTACAATGAAATTCTCAGGCAAATCTTCCAATTCTTTTTCTAATTCTTCCATAATAAACCTTTTATTTTACTCATATATAAATTTTCTTATGTACTGTACTCAAACTTTATTATTGGCTTTAGATTCTTTATGTTGTACCATGCCAGGAAAGCCATTATTGAAGCCATAATGCCTAGGATAAATGCTATCAGGGCAAAATTCCATACAAATGACATAAGCTCTTTTGTGGCTGGAATAAATAAAAGCATAGTGAATGGAATTGAAAAATTTGAAAATGCTGCGCCTAGGACAACATCCAAGGGTATGTTCTTGATCTCTTTTTTTAGCAATAGAAAGAATAATTCAAATATGATTGCAGCTATGAATAAGATAGGTACTTTGTAGAATCCTAACCCTCCAAGATTATTTATTGGGATTGATATTAGTGCTGCGAATAGATAAAACAATGTAACAGCTCCTAACTTTCTGATTAATAAGGCAGTAAAAGCCATAAACATAGTTGTTATGAACAAAGAAAGGAAAAAAGTGAATTGGTTGTCTGGAATGTTGGTTATCCATGTAATCAGTGCCCAAATGAAAGCTAATGCAACTATGACCAATAAATCTATTTTTCTGTAGCTCCTAAAGCTTTCCAGATTCATCATTCATAACACCCTCTTTGATTTTAATCTTTTATCCAATAATGTCTCTGTTACAGGCAGTTTTTGCTTTATTTCCACTAACCTTTCCTTGAATTTAGACATCTTTATCTCAAAAGTCTGTTTTGTAATGTCTCCTTTTGTAAAGTAATCTGACTGCGCTTTTTTCATCAGTTCATCTAAAATATCTTTTTCTACTTTCATATCTTTTATATTGCGCCTTAAGATTGCTATTCTGATCCTGTTATATAATAAGATTGCAATGACCAATAAAGAGCCAAGCAATAACAATAATGCCATAAGATGCTCTTTTACGAAATCAACAATGTTCTCTTTTCCTGCACGGTAGATTGTCCTTACTATGGTTGTTTCTGCGCTTAGATCTATCAGTTTAGCATCTACATTGTTTAAAATTTCTTCAATGCTTTCAAACCTTTCATTTTCAAATTCGTTAATTGCAGTGGAAAGCATCTCTTCAGCTTCAAATGTATCTACATTTTGTTCCTTGAATTCCAAGATTCTTATTTCTGATGCTCTTATTAAATCACTAATCTCATAAGTTCTTTGTTTTCTTTCTGATATTGTTTTTGTTATTTCCAAAACTTTTTTGTAATTAACATCAACACCGATTTTTTCCTGGGCCGCAAGCAACAGACTTTTTGCATTTTCCCTCTTTTCTGTATCATTTATTCTTTCTATATCTTCCAATAAAGCGGTATAATCCTCACCTTCGAAATATTTTTTAGTTTCTATTAAAGTGTCATTGAACCAACTGATTCCGAAGCCAGCTTCTTTTATTTCTACCATATCTGCTTCTGCTTGTAAGATTGCACTCAAAGCCTGTTCTTGAGTTATAACTTCTTCCGGTGTTTCATTAGTTGTTGCAGACAACTCTTCATTATCTTCAGCATCAAGAACTACATTACCGGTTATATTACCTGCACTATTGAAACCAACAAATACTAATAAAAATGTGCAGGCAACTAGAGTAATGAAGCTAACTCCGTACATTGATTTCTCTTCTTCTGTTAAATTATTTTCTTTCATTCTCCATGAGCAATCTATTGATGTTATCTTTTGCAATATCTTTCTTAAACATTGATTTTACTCTGGACCATAGTCTTGGATCTTTGTAGTTCTCTCCAATAAGAGCAGCTGCCAATTTTTTATATCCTATAGCTGCATTAGCTTTTGGCTTGTGAAGTGCTACTGGGTTTGTTGCTGTAACTGACTCCAAGACACTGATGTCTTCCGGAAGAACACTGACTACTGGAACACCAGCAGCTTCTTCTATATCCTCAATGCTCAACTCAAACTTTTTGTTTCTGACACGGTTTAAGATCAATCCAGTTATCGGCGTTTTTTTCTGCTTTGCTAATCTCACTGCACGCAAAGTAGTACTTAGCGTAGGGTAATCAGGGCTTGTCACTACAAGCAATTCATCAGAAGCTATCATTGTTGATAGTATCTCTTCGTTCAGATTTGGGCTGGAATCTATTAAGATCATATCATAGTGGTCTTTTAGATAGCCGATCTTGTGCTTTAATTTGAACGGATTTACTTTTCTTGATATATACGCTCCTGGAATGAAATGGAATCCAGATTCATGTTCATATATTGCGTCGTTCACATCCGCTTTGCCCAGCAGTATATCATGTATTGTCGCTCCCGGCTCTACTAAACCCAGATGCAGGCCTAAATTTGGCGCTGTAAAGTTCGCATCTATAATTAAAGTTTTTTTGCCGAATTCGGATGCCAGCGCTGCGCCTAGATTTGCAACCGAGCTGGTTTTACCTACTCCACCTTTCAAACTTATTACTCCAATAATTTTTCCATTTTTACTCATTTTTGTACACCTCCTTAAAGTGTCTTATAATTCTATGTTTAGTGTGAGTTCTTGCTTTTGGCATAACATAAGTCGGCTCTGGTTTTTTGTGTTCTGCTACCTTAAAGCCATGCTTTTTCAAAGACTTTGCATCATCTGAATATTGTTTTACACGCGCTTTTGGCTTTATTTTATCCAATTCAAATCTATTTTTTATTTTAGAAATTATTTCCTTCCTCTTTTCTCCTGATTTATTGATTGATTTTTTACTTATCTTTACTTTGGGCATCTTGATCAAATTTTTCAAGGAGAATTTCTTCTTTATTTGATCTATTTTTTCAGTTGCTTTTTCTTTTCCCTGGAACAATTCTTTTATTGCGAGTTTGTTCTTTAGCGTTTGGATGCTTTCTTTTGATTTAGGAGGTATTGATTTAGGCTTGTCTTTCCTTTTTATCAAATCATCAAGCAGCTCATGGACACTTTCAGAATGGCCATCTTTTTCAGGCGCTGCTTTGGCAGAAATATGTTTACCTCTGCTAAACAACTTCTTAAGATTTAATTTACCAGTTAATTTCGGAATGAAAGCTAGGTTTTTCTTAATGCCAATGAATTTACTTTTAGGCATAATTGGAGGCAGCTTTCCAAATTTCCTGTCTTTCTTCTTGATTCTTGAGATTATCTCTTTTTTTGTGGCTTCTTTTGCTTCCAGATCTTCCAGTTTTTCTTTTTTGGCAAGCTTTGCTTCCATGACGGCTATGGATTTTTCAATTTCAATTGTGCGTGTTTTGTATTCTTTTATTCTTTTAAGGTAGGTTTTTCTTGGCACTGCCTGTTTGTTATAGTAACTGTCCTGCAATTGCTTAATCAAATTAGCAACATTTTCACTTTCTTTTTCCAGGTTCTTTATTTCATTGGAAATTTGTATTATTCCGACTCTTTTGGACCTTAGTCTGGAGACTGTTTGTGAAGCCTCACTCAACCTTTTCTCGTAACCATACATTGCCTTATGATACTCTGTTGTGTTGATTTTTTTGTCTTTGTAGTACTTGTTTTGGGTTTCCTGCATAAGTTCGTTAATGGTTGTTTCCTCCTTCTGCAGGTCCTCAAGCCTCCTTGAGATTACTATCAAAGCCAATTTTTTACGTGCAGTATAGCCAGCAATTGATAGTAAAATAAAGACAATTAAAAGAGGCCACCAGTAATCGATCACGAACTTCAGTATGTTGAATTTACCTTTAGTTTCTATTACAATGGAAAGCTCTGCGTCTTTTGCGCGCTGTATAGCAGCTGAGAAATCCTCTCTTTCAAATGCAGCCAGAGCAAGATTAAGTAGCTTTTTGGTTTCTTCTACTAACAGACCTATATCTTCTGATTTTCGTATTTTTGTCTTAATTTCATAAATCAGGAAATCTGCTGAGAAAGCATTTTCTCCTATATTTTTGATTTGGTCAATAAGATTCTTTGCAGGAAGGTATTTTCTGTTATCTATGTTTTGCTCTGCTTCTTCCAGTAGTTTCAATGCTTTTGTTACTGGTATTCCTGAACTTTGCAGATTTGCTATAACACCCTCTGCATCTATTAGAGCATTAGTTACATCGTCTTTGCTTGTTTCGTGGACTATCAGCGAAATGAAATTTTTGAGGCTATAAAGTGTTTTTGTTGTTATTGTGACATTTTCCGATTGCTCTGTCTTAACTATCATCCCAGTAACAAGGGCCTGTAAAGTGTATTCTTCATAGCTCTTGTAAGTTGGTGCAGCTACATTTACAGTGAATGATTTGGTTTGCTGGAAGCCTAGATTGCTGATTACTGGTGGATTTACTGAAAGATATTGTGACAAGAACCCTGTTACTTTTAATGTAAGATTATTCATAACAGAATCATTGAATGTATTTGTTACATTTATTGTAAAGATATTTTCGCTGCCCCTGACTAAATCAACATTCTGCGATATCTCTATCTTTTCGGGCTCTACCGGAACTCTGACTATGCTGCCTCCTCCACCGCCACCGCCACTTCCACCTCCTCCACCGCCACCGCTACTGGTAGTAGTGGTTGTGGTTGTTGTGCTAGTAGAAGTTTCGGTAACTACAATTGAAGCAGTTGCACTATCACTAGCGCTATTATTTGAGGCTGCTGTGACATTTACTTTTTGTGTTCCTGTCGAAGCACTAGATGTAAGGTTTACAGTTATGTTATGGTAGACCGTTTCGCTAGTTGTAACATTCGTGAAATTTTTGGTTAAATTGGTGCCAGATATATTAAGCCAATTAGCTGGTAATGTCCAATTTATGAAAGTTACGCCAGCAGTTTCATTGCCTATATTCTTTAATGAAGCGTTTAAGTGATGCACTCCAGGATCACTCTTGTTTGCTTCTGTTGGAGGATTTATTATATTAACTTCAAATAGAGGGCCTCCTGCAGACTCTGTGAATGTAAAATTGGTTGTTTCTGAATCCGGATCTGCATTAGAAGTTGTTGCGTCTATAGTTATGATAACACTATTTTCAGATGCTGATGTGCCTGCAGTTAAACTTACATTTACAACTTTAACTTCTTTGGCAACTAAATCAAATGGCTCTGTTATATTATAAGAAGTATCTCCAAAATTAGAGCTTAAGTCGAAGTTTAATGTGAAGTCTCCAGTATTGTTTATTGTTAAATTTCCAGCTTCACATGTCGTGGAGAAGCCACAAGCTAAATTAGTAAATGTTCCTGGTTGCCTTTTCCAGGTACGATCGTTTTCTACAGAAATATTTTGAGTAAGCGAACTGTCATTGTTTCCTGCATGGTCAAGAGTATATATCCTATAACTCCAAGTATCAGCAATGTCTGGGGTGAAGGATGCATTGTAGAGGCCTGAACCTACGTTATATTGCATAGTTGAATTTGTGAATGCTCCTGCCCCTGACTGCTTGTATTGTAGAATAGCTGTTTTTATTGCAGACACGTTATCTGTTACATTTACTGTAAAGTTAAGCAGCACATCCTGGTCAACGTCATCTGTAGTGTTTGGGAAAAAACTTATTTTTTTAATTATTGGAGCGGTTAAATCTACGCTAAAGTTCCTTTGCTGGCTGCTATTCGAGTTTCCTGCCGGGTCCAAACAGGTTATATTCCAATTATGCCATCCTTCATTGAAGTTTTCAATGGTAAACGAAGTATTTGTTCCATTTTGTGTAGCTTCATTTGTAGAATTTAATATTGCATCAACATTAATTGAACAATTTATGTCTATGGTGCTTATTTTATCTGTTACGTTGAAACTAAATGTAACATTCTGAGAGCTGAAATTAAACGTATCTATTGGAGTAATCAGGCTTATGTTTGGCTTTATGGTATCAATAGTGAAATTGACAGTTACATTAGCGCTGTAAGAAGTTGCAGTCACATTATCAAATATAGTCACATTTAAAATATAAACTCCATCAGAAGCGTTAAATGTTGTGTTTAGTTCTGTTTGAGTTTGATTTAATACACTGTCGATATAATAAGTTATATTAATTACATCTCCATCGATATCAGCAGTATAGGTTATATTTAAATCTAAAGGCTGTAGATTTGTCTTGAAGTCATTAGTTGGATAAACTATGGTTGGTGTTGGAATTAAGTTTGCAACTTCTATCAACTGTCCAATAACTTCAGCACCGCCATCACTTCTATTTACGCTTTGGTTTATATTTCCACCAGGAGTATCTATATCTGTATCATTTACAATAACTGTAAAGTTAATTACATTTCCTCTTCCCAAATCAATCGTCCAATTTTGAGAACATTGATCCTCTGTGTTAACAACTGATTTATTTAAGATTATAAAGCTCCCATCAGAAGTTCCGTTCATGAAAAATCTGCAGGTATCTAAACCGATATTATCAGTTACGTTTGCCGTTAAATTTACAATATCATTTAAAAGAGGAACTGAATTATTAAGGGAAGCATTAATTCTTGGTGTTCTATTGTCTACATTTTTCCTGCTATAAGCGACATCACCTCTCCATAAGTCATCACCACGGGAAACTCCGTTATTTGATAGCTCTCCAAGACTAGACAATGAACTACCATCCCATAAAAACAAGTTTGCATCGTTTCCGGCATCCACATCCAAAGCAAGAATTTCATCTGAGCTTGAGTCGTTTTTTGAAACCATTCTAATAAGGGCATTATGATGATTATCTCCTGTATCAGGCCCGTTATTAGTTCCATCAATGGTTCCAGATGTATAGGTTTGGTAGTCTGGAGTATCTTCATTATTTTCATCCCCATACAAGAATAACCCTTCCAGAGAATTATGCTCAAAAGCAACTCCAATTGGATAACTGGTTAAATCAAGAATATCCCCACCAACTTCTCCTTCATCCTCCCACGCAGTACCACTCCACGAGAAAAAATTTGTGTCTCCATCATGATCAGCAATTATTAATAAAATTTCGTCGCTTCCAGGATTAGATGCAAGATCAATTTGGTTTGAATCATCACCCACTCCACCTTGTGTTAATTGATCACTCCATGAACCAGTCCATGTTTGATAGTAAAGGGTACCAGCATCATTATCTGAACCTAATGCTATGGCTTCTCCTGATGTTGATTCAAATGCACAGCCAATAGACACATGACCAACATTGTCTTGGTAATTGCCATCAGTATGTATCTCATCTGCAGTTCCCCATGTATCGCCATCCCAAACAACACCGTGTGAATCCGCATCTGAACCTTCAACCACTAAAATTATCTCATCCTCTGTTGGGTCAGAGCAAAGCTCTACAATTTTTACAACAGCTCCAATGTCTTGACCAGTGCTTTCTTCACCACTCCAAGATAAATTTGTTTGGTTCCAAATTCGGTATTTGGGAATATTGGTTCCATCTCCGAAAACAACTAACCCATCTCCAGATTGAGATTCAAAGATTACATCCATACCTTTAGAAAGAACATCTCCATCGGTCTCAATTTCAAGTAAGTCACTCCAATTTTTTGAATTTGCGTCCCAAGTCTGGACATTGACGTCACTATCAGCATCTAAAGTTGCCATAATTACTGTTGTAAGGTTAGGACTTGTGGCTAGCTCAACCCAATGTGCTACTGCCCCGATATCCAACGCATTTATCTCAGATGAAACTGTTCCATTATATGTTACATATTTTGGATTATTTGAACTTTCTATGTAAACGGCCAAATATTGGTCAATATAGGCAAGGGTGGTAGTACTAGCTAACAAAATCATTAATACTAGTCCTAATAATAATTTATTATTCATCTCTTCATCTCCCAAACATTTAGATTGCTGATCCTGTATCCGTTTATTTTGCCAGCAAGTTGTAATCTGAAACAATGACCTTGAACAGAATGCCATGCTCTTTTGATTTTCAGAGCAATATCTCTTGTAGAAATTGGCTTTGAAGAATCTTGAAGAACTCTAAGTATGTCTGACTCTATTTTTTTGCCTAATTTAGCTTTTCTGGTTTGTGTTGCCATACTCCTCTTTTTGAGTATTAATTGAATTCCCTATTTATAAAGCTTTCGATTCGTATTAACATTCTCATTAATATTAGTGCTAACATTCGCACTTAGGAATATCATGGAAAATTGCACCAAAAGATTTAAATAGGAGTTTTGGCAGAGTAGTATAAAACAAAAAGAGGGTAAAAATGGGATTTTTTGACCTGTTCAAGAAAAAAAGCGGAAAATTAACACAAGAACAAGTTGATGAGATAGAAGAAAAAGTTGAAGAGTCGGAAGAAAAGCACCCAGAAGACGAGACAATATTCTCTAATTTAAGAAAACCTACACAAATAGTTAAACCTGTTAAAAAGACAGCTAAAAAACCTATTAAAAAGAAAGTTAAAAAATCCAGTGCAAAGAGGGCTAAGAAACAAAGTAAAAAGAAAGTTAAGAAGCAAGTTAGGAAAGCTAAGAGACCTGCTAAGAAGAAGGGGAAGAAGAAAAGATAATTCTTAAGTAAACTTTTGGAAATCTTATTCCCAAAACTTTTTAAATAAACTCATTCTTATTCAGGCTATGAAAGCTAAAGATCTGAAGAAAAAATATTTTGAATTTTTTAAGGGTAAAAAGCATAAATTAATCAGTTCTGCTTCCTTGGTTCCTGAGCATGATCCTACTGTCTTATTTACAACTGCAGGGATGCATCCTTTAGTTCCATATCTGATGGGAGAAAAGCATCCTTCTGGTAAGCGTATAGTGGATGTACAGAAATGCATCCGAACAGGGGATATAGATGAAGTATGGGATCCTAGCCATCTGACATTTTTTGAGATGCTTGGCAACTGGTCTTTAGGGGATTACTGGAAAAAGGAAGCTATTGAATGGAGTTTTGAGTTTTTGACATCAAAAAAGTGGCTTAATTTAGATAAAAATAAGCTGTACATAACTGTTTTTAAGGGAGATAAAGATGCACCTAAAGATGAAGAATCAGTTGAAATATGGAATGGTTTGGGAATCCCTAAAGAAAGGATTTTTTATCTGCCGAAAGAAGATAACTGGTGGGGGCCTGCCGGTTCAACAGGACCTTGCGGCCCTTGCACAGAAATGTTTTATGACACTGGAAAAGAAAAGTGCGGTAAAGATTGCAAACCGGGCTGTAGCTGTGGAAAATACTTTGAGGTTTGGAATGATGTCTTTATGCAGTACAATAAAACAAAAGAAGGAAAATATACTGCTTTAAAGCAAAAGAATGTTGATACTGGGATGGGTGTTGAAAGGACAGCAGCAATGCTGCAAGGCAAAAAAACAGTGTATGAAACAGAAATGTTTACCCCCCTTATAGATAAAATAAAATCAGAAGCAAAAGAACAGAATATAAAATCTATTAGGATAATAACAGATCATCTGAAAGCAGCAACTTTCATTTTAGCAGAAAATATCGCTCCAAGCAACTTAGATCAAGGTTACATCCTAAGAAGGTTAATCAGGAGAGCTATAAGGCATTTTAGGTTGTTAGGGATAGAAAAAGAAAATTTTACGTCAGAAATGGCTAAGATAGTGATTGGTATCTATAAAGATGATTATAAAGAGTTAAAGCAAAATAAGAATTTTATTCTTAATGAACTTGAAAAGGAAGAAAAGAAATTCAAAAAAACTTTGGAGACTGGTTTAAGAGAGTTTAACAAATTGATTGATAAAGGAATAAAAATAACTGGAAAAGAAGCTTTTATTTTGTTCTCAAGTTACGGTTTTCCTTTGGAGATGACACAGGAATTAGCAGAAGAGAAAAAATTGAGGATTAATAAAGAAGAGTTTGAAAAAGAATTCAAAAAACACCAAAAACTTTCAAGAGCAGGAGCAGAAAAAAGATTTAAAGGTGGCTTGGCTGACAGCTCAGAAGAAACAAAAAGATTGCATACTGCAACTCATTTGTTGAATGAGGCTTTGCGGAAAGTTATTTCAAAAGATATTGTGCAGAAAGGCTCTAATATAACTCCTGAAAGATTAAGGTTTGACTTTAATTTTGACAGGAAGTTAACTTCTGAAGAAATAAAGAAAGTTGAAGACCTTATTAATAAAAAAATAAAGGAAGCGATACCTGTTAAAAGGGAAGAGATGTCGTTGGAAGAGGCTAAGAAGAAAAACGCACAAGACGTGTTTGGACATAAATATACAGATAAGGTTTCTGTTTATACTGTAGGTAATTTTTCTGTTGAGATTTGTGGTGGACCACATGTTTCTAATACCAAAGAATTAGGAAAATTTAAAATAACAAAAGAAGAGAGTTCTGCTGCTGGTATTAGAAGGATAAAAGCTGTGCTGGAATAATCCCTAGAATTTCGAAATCTTTATATTGAGTTCTAATTAAAAAACTTGTATGCAAGAAAATAATAAAATCTACTTCGGCATATTCTTAATTTCACTAGCAACTCTAGCTCTAGAAATAAGCTTAATTCGATTTTTCTCAATAAGCCAATGGTACCATTTTGCTTTTATGGTTGTGAGTATTGCTTTGTTTGGCATTGCTGCGTCTGGGACTTTTTTGACAATAAAAAAGTTAAAAAATCCTTTATTTTTATCGTCAATACTATTTTCTATTTCTGTTTTAATTAGCTTTTTTATTACAAATAATTTGATTTTTGACCCTTTTGAGGCAATAATAAATTTTAAACATGTTTTTGTTTTATTGGTTTATTATATTTTTCTTGGTTTACCATTTTTCTTTTTTGGGATTATTGTTGCTTATTCTTTTTTAAAATTTCAGAATAAAGCAGGGAAAGTATATTTTTACAATATGTCAGGCTCTGCTTTAGGGACGGTAGCTTCATTGTTTTTTATTTCAATCTTTAATGTTAAGACAATATTTGTTATTTCATTATTAGGATTATTGTCTTCATTGTTTTTTATGAGTAATAGGAAAAGTATGAATATTGTTTTTGTTTTAATTACAATTAATTTATCGTTGTTTTTTATTCCCATTGAACTTAATATTTCTAAATATAAAGAATTAAGCCAGGCATTAAATGTTCCTAATTCTAAGCTAATAGACACAAAGTATAATTCATTTTCTAGGGTTGATATTGTTGAAAGCTCTTTTACAAGATATGCTCCTGGTTTGAGTCCGACTTTTAGAGGTATTTTGCCAGAGCAGATTGGCATTACAGTAGATGCTAGCAGTATGAATTCTATTACAAAATATGAGAATTTAGATTTTATTGATGATTTACCTTCTTCAATTCCATATAAGTTAATAAAAAATCCAAAAACATTGATTATTAATTCCGGTGCTGGATTGGATATTTTAGCTGCAGTAAAAAATGATGCTACGGTAACTGCAATAGAAAATAATCCAATTATTATTGATTTATTAAAAAATGAATATGCAGACTTTTCTGGAAATATTTACAACAATGCAAATATAATTTTTGGAGAAGGTAGAAGCTTTATTGAAGACAATGATGGGAAATATGATGTTATTGTATTATCTTTGGCTGGAAATGTTTTAAGTGGTTCAGCAGGAATTTCTGGATTAAGCGAGAATTATTTATTGACAAAAGAGGCTTTTGAGGATTATTATGATGCTTTAAGTGATGATGGATTTTTAGTAATAACAAGGTGGCTTTTATTCCCTCCAAGGGAAAGTTTAAGGTTGTTTTCTTTAGCTTTAGAAATTGATAAAGATGCTAAAAAAACTGCAATGTTTAGGTCATGGACTACTGTTACATTAGTTTTGTCGAAAAAAGATTTGGATGTAATGACAACAGCAAGGATTAAGAATTTCATTAATAAAAATAAATTTGATATTATTTATTTGCCGTCTAATTTTGCACCAAATAAAAATCTTAAGTTCGAGGAGCCTTATTATTACAATGCTGTTCAGAATTTAATTAAAAATAAAAAAGATTTTTATGAAAATTATGTTTTTGATGTAAAACCAGTAACTGATAATAGACCTTTTTATTTTAATTTCTTTAAAGTTTCAAGAATTAATGAGCTAAGAAGTTTAATTAATCAGAAATGGAATCCATTATTCGATTCTGGGTTTTTATTATTTGTAATTTTTATCCAAGCATTAATTTTAGCATTGATTTTTATTTTATTGCCAATAAGATTTTTTAATAAGATCAATAAGAAGATAAGTAAGAAACCACTATTTTATTTCTTTGCAATTGGTTTGAGCTATTTATTTATAGAAATTGTTTTGATGCAGAAATTTGTTTTGTTTTTGGGCCATGTTATGTTTTCTTCTTCCACAATAATATTCTCAATGTTATTATTTTCCAGTCTAGGAGCTTTATATTCGCAAAGATTTAATATTAAGAAGTTAAATAAGATTATTTTTATGATTTTTATTTTAATTATTTTTTATTTATTTTTATTGAATTTTATTATTAATTCTTTTATTTCAATGAATTTAATATCAAAAATAGTATTAAGTGTAATAATTACTGCTCCTTTGGGATTTATAATGGGCTTTCCGTTTCCATTAGGAATGAGAGCAATAAAGAAAGAATTAATACCCTGGGCATGGGGTGTTAATGGGAGTGCTTCTGTTTTAAGCCCGATATTAGCAATTTTATTTGCATTATTTATTGGTTATAATTTTGTTTTACTTTTGGCTGGATTGATTTATTTAGTTGGGCTTATATTTATTTTTCCAAAGCCTTACCTGTCAAAGGCACAAATCTGACACCAGTTATGAATTCAGTTTCTAGGTCATTACCTTTTTTGGTTACTAAGGTCAATGTTTGGAATGTTAAAGTGCTTCCTAATGGAATTATTAACTTGCCATTATCCTTTAATTGCTCTAATAAAGGAAGAGGTATATGGTTTGCGGCTGCTGTAACAATTATTGCATCATATGGCGCAAATTCTTCCCAGCCAAAATAACCATCTGCATTTTTTACTTTTACATTATTATATCCTAAATTTTTTAATCTTTGTTCTGCAGAATCTGCTAATTTACTAATGATCTCAATAGTATAAACTTCTTTTACTAGCTTAGATAAAACAGCTGCCTGGTAGCCTGAACCAGTTCCTAATTCCAAAACTTTGTTATTTTTATCTACTTCTAAGGCTTGTGTCATTAAAGCTACAATATATGGCTGGCTTATGGTTTGTCCGTAACCAATGGGCAATGGATTATCATCATATGCATTATTTTTTAATACATCTGGAACAAATTTATGACGTTCTATTTTTCCCATGACATCAAGAACTTTTTCATCAATAATATAACGAGTTTTTAATTGTTGCTCAACCATGTTTTTTCTTAGTTCAGTATACTTATCAACATCTTCTATAATCTCTTTTTTCTCAATATTATTTCCATTAGATATTAAGATAAAAATTATTAGAACTATTATTAAGAATAAGATTATCTTTTTTGTATTTTTTTTGTCCTTTTTCATAGTGACGGAAAAAAATTTATTGGTTTGTATAATATCATCCTACTCATTTTTCTAAGAATTATTTTTAACGGGTCACTTTAACTTATACACAACATCATTCTGCCTTACTTGATCTTTTACTTTTAAGCCAACACTTTTTCCTTTTTTTGCTTCCTCTACCTTATCATGCTCTATCTGCATGCTATCCACTTTTTGCTCAAAGTCTGTTGTTGCGCCTTTGATTCTTATTTTGTCTCCAACTTTTAGAGTTCCTTTTAGTTCTATAATTCCAACACCCAGATTTGTGAAGTAATGGCTTATTTTGCCAACTTCTTTTCCAAGTTCCTCAGTCTTTTCCTTTTTCCCTGGAGCCTTTTTCTTAGTTTTTTTTGCTTCAGCCATAAAAACCACCCATTTGAGTACTTTTACTATTAAAATATATAAACTTGTCGAATGTTTTCTAAAATCTCAATCACTAACATTCGCCCTATTAGAACTTGAAGTGAAGGTTTTATTATTGTGTTTGAAGACTGCTCTTGCAACCGGTAATGAGAAGCTTCCAAGTATGGACAATCTTGATTTTATCCTGTAAGATAATACGCGTTCTTCTGAGGTATCCAGAGAATCTATGCTCCATTTTACAATAGTAGTGCCTTTTCTTTCGTGCTTCAGGACTTTTGTTGGCTGCAAAGAACCGATAGGAACATCTCCCCCTACAGAAACCAAGCCAGGAATATAATCAGTTATGTCAAGACCACCTATCTTATTCTGGCCTCGGTTTTTTATATGCAAAACAACAGTCATTGCTGAGATACCACCTTCACTCTTGGTGATGTTCTTTGTCTCTTTTAACATAGTCAATGGTGACCTAAGGAGATAATATCCTGCTACTGTCGCAATTAACAATGCGATAACTGCAAACAAGGGTATGTAATTCTTTGTGACTACAACCTGCATGCGATTGTTTTCCAGTTCAACGTCAAGAACAAAGTATTTTTTACCGTTTTCTTTTACAACCTTTGCTTTTGGGCTTGTAGAGGAGAATATTGATTCAAATGAAGAAGTCTCGACCTTAAATTTCCCCTCATATTCGTTGTTGTTTGACCTAAAGTCATAATAGCTTCTTGTCAGCAACAGTCTTTTATCTTCCTTGACGAGTTCTTTGTCTCCGTATTCAACTATCTCTATCTTCCTTACAATAGGATTTATTATCTTTTTGTCACCTTTAAATACGGTGACTGCTAATTGATCTTCTTGAGGTTCTGTTAAAGGATCAAGGTTTACTTTAACTTCCAAAGTTTTTTCGCCTTTTGGTTCCAGTTGTGTGGTTATAGTTTCCTGGATAAGATCGCTTTCCAGCTTTACAACTAAATCCGGATAATCTATAACATTCTGGTTATTAAGGCTGATTTTGATTGTTATTTCTTCTCTGGGATCTATCTTTTCAGGTATTTCCACTCCAGTTACAACTGTCGGGACATAGCCACCGATTAAGGGGGATGTTGATAATATCGTAACTTTCAAAGGTACGGAGACAAAGCTATCTGTAGCTTTTGATTTGACGTTTACACTTACTTGGTATGTTCCGATGTCTCTTATTTTCAATGGATCAACTACAAGTTCTACGCTTCCCTGTTCTCCGGGCTTTAGTTCAAGTGTTATTGGATTCACTATAGGATCTGTTCGGATATCCCATGTTGGGAAGGCAAGACTATAGATTCTGTATTCATCGCTTTTCGCAAGATTGTTTTTTACATCTAATTTGAAAGTTGCAAATTCATCAATAACAATCCTGTTATTTATCGGAGTTGCACCCACATCAAAAGAAGAAGCATTTGCTATTGAGATAAATAGCGAGAATATTATAGTAATGAGTATGAATTTTCTAAGTAAAATCATGGAATTCCACCAGATTTCCCTATTAATATACTTATATATAAATGTTTTTGATTGTAGAACTCTATAAAAACCTCACGCGCATATGCCCAATGGTTAGAATAAAGAATTTTAAAAAATAAGTGAAATTATGATATAGTTCGCGAAAAAAATTTATTTTTAGGTCGGTATTTAGTTTCACCTGGTGAAAATCTTTTGATAAATCTTTTTCCCCGATACAAATCAACAAAATCAATAGAAACTGGATCCTCAGGTATAATTCTTATAATGCCTCTTCTTACGTTTTCACGCTCAATACCTTCAGCATAATAGAGTCTTACACTATAAAGATCTTCTTCATTAGGTCTAATGTGACGATCTCGAGTACCCATAATTGCTCTCATTTCCAAGTCTGAAAAAGGACCCAATAAAGCGACTCCATCTATACCATCAGGTTGGTATCGGGGTTCTCTTCTAAAAAGCTCAACTATAATTTCTGCATCAACTGACATGGAAGAATCAACACTCAAAAATTGTTGAAATGTAGGATAGGCACTACCTGTATCATTGTAATTCAATTGGAGTACATTTAATGTCATTTTATTATTTCCCTTCCGGAACAATGATCCATGCAATTATGTAAGCTAAAACTCCTACTCCACCAGTGATGAGGGTAGCTACAACCCATAATAATCTTACAACAGTAGGATCAACATCTAAATACTTTCCTATGCCTGCACAAACACCAGCTATCATCCTGTTTTTCCTGCTTCTCAAAAGTTTTTTGCCCTTGAATTTTTTTGATTTCATCGGTTTCCACCTCATCGATTTTGCGAATATGAAATAAATCAAAGCCCCTATAAGACTAAAAAAGAATATTATTATTAGCCAAAAGAGTTTTTCAGGAACACTTAATCTGGAAGATAAGCAACTGATTATTGCCCAAATCCAGAATATAAATAAAAAAATAACAAATAAAAATACAAGAATCATAATCCATAATGGAAAAAACATCAGTTCGAAAAATACCATCTTACAGCACTATATATGGTTTCAGCTTTATTTTTAAAGTTTCCTCTATATTCCCCTCTTCTTCATAAGTAGTGTAGATGAATTTTTTCTTATTCTTTTCATACTGCTTGATTTTTGATTTTATTACCTTATCATTGCTCTTAACATTATTGAGTTTAAAATGATCCAAGTACAAATCAAGCTTTGGCACAAAAAATGTAGCTTTAAAGTCATCTTTATCAGCCCAGGAAACAACCATGTTGTACTGGAAGATTAAATTATTTTCAAACAAGAAATTAGCAATCATTTTCTCTGCTTTGTTTGCAACATAATGTCCTGTTTTCGTCTTGAATTTCATATCATTGTCAGGAACTTTGGAATGTTTTCCTTTGATCCCCATCTCTTTCCTTATATCCTCAAATAACTCCAAATTCTCCCGATTTTCATAGTCTTTCTTTATCATCAATACGTTATCAAACGAAAGCATTGCATCTTTTACCTGGCCTAATAACAATTCCATATGCCCTTTTTTGTACCATGCATCAGCATCATTCCTGTCCATCTCAGTTGTTTTTGTGAAGCAGTCATGGGCCAACTTAAGCAGATTATCTTTCTCGTCAATTTTCTTGAAAATTTCCAATGTCTTCTCATCAACATCGAATTCCGATTCCATCTTTATCGCATAGGTACTTTCATCACGATCTTCCTTAAGAAACTGTTTTACACCATAATAGCAGTTCCCTTTGCTCATCAAGGCTTTTACCTTATTTTCATCTTCGATATTTTCTATTTTCAGGGATTTATCAAAAAATTCTATCGACTCATCGAATTTATTTAAGAAAGAATAAGATGCTGCTATGTTGAAATAAAGCTTGAAGAAGAATTCAGCAGGTTTCTTGAACATCTGCTCATTTTCATTGAATGGGTATATTTCCAAGGCCTTATTGTACTCATCAATTGCAGTCTTGTATTGTTTCAGATGAGCTAACCTGTCAGCCTCTTTTTTTATTTGCTCTGCTTTCTGCAGCTGTTCGTTTTCCCTGTAACTTTCAAGCTTATTTTTTTCAATGTCTTCTTCTACTTTTCTCTGCTTTCTTTTTTCCAAAGCTTCCTTTATTTTTCCTATCACCATTCTAAAGTGCTAATAATCAAAGAAATATTTAAACTTTGCTTTTGTGCGTACCCGCACACCAGTAGTGGGGTGCAAAGCACCCCACAGTGTTTTACGGCAACGTAAAATCTGGCATGCACAAAACAAAATCATTAAATAGGATTAGGTTTACTTCATCAATTAAATGGATTACAAACATTCTCTGCAAAAGGCAAAAGATTTTGCTGATATATTCCATTTGGTAAAGAAGATAGTGAAAAATTACCTTAATACTGATCAAGCAGGGCTTCTTCTTGGATTGAGCGATCTAGGAGCTTATGGCCAGTCTTATCTTGGTGCTTTTTATTCATTTGATGCAAATACTATTGTTATCAACAAAAGGCCATTGAACAATATTAAACAAACGAAACCTAATTTATACAATCCCTATATTTTCCATGTTTTACTGCATGAATATGTACATAGCTTGGGAGTAGTTGAAGAATCAGAAGTAAGGCAGTTTGTTTATGAGATAACTGAAAAATATTTTGGTAAAAATCATTTGGCTACGCAGATCGCTTTGGACCTGGAAAAATTTCTCCCTAACTTAACCTTTGGAGAAGATTTTGAGGTTCCTGAAGACATGAGCATAGAGTTCATTTCCGGGATTGACAGAGATAATACTGATTATATTATGTAGATATTTCATTTAAAACTAATCAAAATCCGAAAGGTTTTTATTTACCTTATAGATTAACTTATCAAAAAAGGGGTGACAGAGACTTATTTAAGCAGTAATAGTTCAGTTTTGTTAAAATGAAGAAAAAAACCCCGAAACGTTCTAAAAAGAGCCGTAAACTAAAAAAAGAAAGGAATGAAAAGATAGTCGTGTTTATTACTTTCTTGGTTTTCGTTGCTGTTGTAGCAGCTTTGTTCTATTTCATGGAGATCAATCCCTCTGCCAAAGATACAGTTGCGGTTGTGAATGGAAAGGACATTACAAGAGATGAATTAAATTGGTGGTATGAGACATCCATCCTTCCCGAATATAGGGATGGTATTGCAAAGCAGAATTTTTTGGTTTCATCTTTGATCCCTCAGGAAGTATTGCTGCAGAAAGCCAAAGACGAACGCATAAAAGTAACTGAGGAAGAGGTTGAGAAGCTCTTGGGCATTTTTATAATAGAGAATGGATTTACTATGGACGAATTTGAGAATCATCTGAATTCCAGAAGCATGACCATCAATGAGATCAAAACATCGTTTGAAATTAGGGGAACTATAACAAAATTATTGGAAAAGGAAAATATACAATTCATTGACAGTTCATCGTTTGATGCAAATGACATAGCATTCCAGGAATACCTGAATGATTTAATAAACAATTCCAAGATTGAGATATTCCTAGA
>CAYXZV010000002.1:0-48366 GCA_964469645.1 uncultured Methanosarcinales archaeon
TTTCGTCCGAAAAGTTCGAAAACCCGCCGTAAATCCAGTTGTCGCCGTAGTTTTTGATTAGTTTAATTATAATAGATTTCTGCGAAGCAGTGTATATTTCTATTAGGTTGGGGCAAGTTTATAGTAATGTTTAAATAAAAGATAGGGATATTATAGTATAACTCATCTATTTTGGAGGCATAATAATATGGAAAAAATAATTGTAATTTTGATGGCTTTTCTTTTCATAGGTTTAGTTTATGCACAAGTAGATGCTGATAATATAGAAATTAGCAATACTAATTTTTTAAAGCCGACTACAATGGGGACTGATGTATTTTCTCTTGACATTAAAAATTCAAATACTGATTCCATATCCTCAAATGATTACAAGCTTATTTTTACAGGTAATGGTGAATCTTTGCGAATAGATGATATCCCTTATAGAATTCTATTACTAAATAAGGACATACCCCCAGGAGAAACTATTACCTTTAGTTTTAGGGGAGGGAGCGCTCCGTTATTTAACTCAAATGTACATTGTAATAGTGAAATATCTGTAGGATTAATCACATTTGATGGCTCTTCAGCTGATGATATTCTATCTTTACAAACTCATATTTTGGAATGTAGTGAACCAGTTGAAAAATTACCTGATGAAAAAAAATGTAAAGACACTGATGACGTAGACTATTATACGAAAGGAACTGTTACATACACAGATGGGTCTACAGAAACAGATTACTGTGAAGAAGCTGATGAAACTGGTCAACAATTTGTTGTAGAATTTTCATGTGATTCTACAGTGGGGGAAAGATATTCTTGCCCATATGGTTGTAATGGTGGAAAATGTTTATCTTCTGGAGAAGTATGTGAAGATACTGATGGAGGAAAAAATTATTTTGAACAAGGAACTACAAGATATAAAAATGATGCAAAAACAGACTCTTGTGACAATAAAAAAGACTATAATCTTAATGAATATATTTGTGATCCTAATGTAGATGGAACTTATGATATTATATGGAAAAAATATAACTGTCCTAATGGCTGTTTAGATGGTGCTTGTCTTAGATTTCCTTCTTCTTTAAATGCTAAATATTTCTATGTTGAGGAAAGTAATAAAGATGGATTATATTTATATATCAGTCCAACTCATGATACTGCCCATCATTCAGAAATCTATATCACAGCCGTATTTGATGAAATCATAGTGTATGATGATGGTAGAGATGTAGTTCGTGTCAGTGTTTTAAGTAACGACCCAAATAATAAATTCTATAAAGAATTTAAGTATGATGAAGACCTTGATGCTTATAATGCAGGGAAAGTATTGGTATTGGATGTGACTAAAAATAATAAACTTAGCATTAGGCTAAAATATAATGAAGAAAAAAAAGAAATTATAACTCATACCAATTCTTTAAATATTAAATTCATTAATAGAGTTGAGCCTCAAGAAAACAATAAACCCATAGCGATTCCCGAAGCAGAAGAAGCAATTCCAGAACCAGAACACATAATAGAAAAACCTAAGAAAGAAATAATCCGTCAAGAAACAATTTATATTTGTAATGGTTGCGAACTAGGAAAGGTATGTTACCCTCTTGGTTATAGAAAAGAAGGGAAGTATTGTTCTGAACAAAAAGAGTTTGTAAATCAACAAGAAAAAGATACTCAGTGTAGTAACAGTTTTGAATGTAACACAAATTTATGTATTGATAACCAATGTATAAGCTCTGGTCTTTGGCAGAAATTTATCCGATGGTTGTCAGCATTATTTGGTTAGTTAAGAAGAATTTC
Organism: uncultured Methanosarcinales archaeon; assembly: GCA_964469645.1. Classification (GTDB taxonomy): domain Archaea; phylum Nanobdellota; class Nanobdellia; order Woesearchaeales; family GW2011-AR4; genus JACPJP01. The sequence goes on from CAYXZV010000002.1 coordinate 1,783, forward strand.
TTCTTTTTTTCCGTTTATGAAATTTAACGAAGGCGACAACTAAAAGGATTTACGGTTTACTTTCTCGTCTAGAAAGGCGGGTTTTCGAATTGAACTTAACTACAATTCTACGAACCTTTGGGGTGGAATTGTAGTTAAATGTCCAGTGGGATTTTGGGGTTTAAAGGGCTGAGGTGGCCAAATTTGGGTGTTTTTCTTGTTTTTGGAGCACTGGACATCTGCGCGTGAGATATTTAAATGCAAGATGATTCTAACGGTTTGGGAAAACAAGAGATGCCAAAAACTAAAAAACATATACTAAAGAAATGGGAAATAAGCTTTATAGAGCTTCAAAATCATGTGGGCAAGAAGTTTAAGGTTACAAGAAGACTGCCAAATTTATCAGTTGCAGAAACTAAGGTTTTTCGTAGCAAGAAAAAAGCAAAGAAACAGTTTGATGAATGGCTAAAATAATTCATCAACTTTAGATTTTAAAACATCAATAAGCTCAGGCTGGTTATAATGGTAAACATCAGGAATGTCCATAGAAAGGATGCGCTTTTGCATATATACATCAGGAAACCTCATGGCTATTTCGTTCCTTTGATGCTCTTCCATAACAACAATTGTATGAGCCCAATCAAGCTGCTTTTTAGAAACTGGTTTAGTGTTGTAAAGGCCTGCAGATTTAGTCTTGAATCTGTCTTTAAAGAGCTGTTCAGCAGTCTTGCTGCGGTTTTCATTTTGATTGCAGATAAACAATATGTTCATATGATACACTAGGTGTTTGCTTAATTTAAATTTTGCCATTTTAGTGAATAAAAAGAGGAGATAACAATGAATTTCAAAGAATTTGAGAGGGAAATGAAGCTTAGGGGCTTTACAAGAAAGACTATCAAAACCTATTTGTCCTACAATCATAGATTTCTAAGGTTTATTGGCAAAAGTCCAAGGGATGTCGATGGTGCTGATATAAGGGAATATCTGGGTTATTTGGTGGAAGAAAGATATGCTAAACCAAGAACAGTTAATCTCGCGATAAACGCATTAAAGTTCTATTATGAAATATTCTCTAATAAAAGATTATTTTCAAAGATAAGCAAATGCAAGGAAGAAAAATTACTGCCCAGAGTTTTAAGCAAGGAAGAAATATTGAGAATGATTAATGTTACTAGTAATGAAAAGCATAAATTATTGATTGAATTGATGTATTCATCCGGATTAAGGGTTTCTGAATGTGTTAAATTAAGAATAAATGATGTTGATATTGACAGGAAAGTAGGTATTGTTAGACAAGGCAAAGGCAAAAAGGATAGGTTATTCTTGCTCTCAAATAAATTTCTAGATGATTTTAATGATTATATTGGAAATAGAAATGATAGTAATGACTATGTCTTTAATGACTATGATAACGGGCACATAACTATAAGAAATGCTCAAAGGATTGTCAGTCAAACTGCAAAAAAAGCAGAAATAAACAAGAGAGTACATTGCCACATGTTAAGGGCCTCTTTTGCAACTCATCTGCTAGAACAAGGAATTAATGAATCCTACATACAAAAGCTTATGGGCCATGCGAGCAAAAAGACCCTGCAAAGATATCTTGCTGTAAGGGTCGATGATGCTTTAAAGGTGAAAAGCCCTTTGGATAATCTATAATTTTAACCTTTTTCAATTAAATTTCCTATTGCCTGTTCTATCTTAGCGCTCATATTAAACCCTTTTTCCCTGCAGAAATTCTTGAATCTGGAAGCGAGAGATTTATCTATTGTAAAATTAAGCCTTGTTTTAGTTCGAATTTTCTTTGTCTTTTCAAATTCCATTAGTGTGTCAAATAAAGCTTTGTCTCTTTCCGCAATATTCCTTGCAATTTTCAGAAATTTATTTGATTGCATCTTTTATCATATCCTCAATCCTTATTATGTTTGATATATTCTTCAAAAGCATATCTTTAATTAGCTTTGCAATTTTATCATCATAGGTTTTATGTCCTTCATATTCTGCATATGATTTTATTAATAATGCTGCAGTTCGCTTATTGCCTTCTTCAAATACATGATCTATCAATATTGCCCTTACTAAAAGGGCCAATGCTTTTGTCCAGTTTTCTGTCTTTTTAGCATAATTTAATGCAAAATCCAAACTTGATTCATTATGAATTGTACCTTTATCAAACTCCTGATTTAATGCTATAATGTCTTTTTTAGTTAATGTAAACTTCATTTTTAAGTGCGTATTTGTATATATAAATGTGTATCTATATAAATGTTTTGTTTTCTGCCTTAAAAAGACCATAATACAAAAAAAGCGCCTTCTAAAAATCAAAAACATTTATATATAATCAGCATATGAATTTATTCCCATGGAAGAGCAAAGCCAGGAACAGGTCGCAGTAGAACAGAAAAAAGAAACAAAGATAAACAAGATTGTAATGAATGGTTTCAAGAGTTTTGCAAAGCATACTGAAATCCCATTTAATGGAAGTTTTAATTGTATAATAGGTCCTAACGGATCTGGGAAAAGCAACATTCTTGATGCTTTAAGCTTTGTTTTAGGAAAATCTTCTTCAAAATCATTAAGAGCAGAGAAAGCAGCCAACTTGATCTACAACGGCGGAAAATCAAAACAACCTTCTAAACATGGAGAGGTCTCCATTTTCTTCAATAACGACAAAAAAACATTCCCTACAGAAGATCCTGAAGTAAAAATCACAAGAATCGTAAGGCAGAGCGGACAATCCGTCTACAAGATAAATGATGAAACACGGACAAGGCAGGAAATTCTAGATTTATTATCAATAGCAAAGATAAATCCCGATGGATACAATATAATACTTCAAGGAGACATAGTTAAGTTTGTTGAGATGCACCCTGATCAGAGAAGAGAATTAATAGGAGAAATTGCAGGGATTTCTGTCTATGAGGAAAAGAAGCACAAAGCTTTGCTGGAACTCCAGAAAGTTGATGAACGGTTAAACGAAACAGGGATTGTCCTTACAGAAAGAAACACATACCTAAAAGAACTGAAAAAAGATCGTGACCAAGCGTTGAAGTACAAGGAGATGAATGACAAAGTAAAACTAAACAAGGCTTCATACTTAAAGCTCCAGATCGATAGGAAAGACAAAGAAAAAAATGAGATGCAGAAGAAACTGGATGAAACAAACGCTGAGCTGAAAAAAACCAATGAAAAAGTTGACAACCTAAAAAAACTTAATGAAGAGAAAAGGGTCCAGATTGAGAACATATCCAAAGAAATCGAACAGAAAGGAAATGTAGAACAGGTAAACCTCAACAAAGAAGTTGAAACATTAAAGATAGACCTCACTAAGCAAAATTCAAGGATTGATACAATAAAAAACGAGATAGTAAAGGTAAACAACAGAAAAGATGACTTAAAGGCAGGCATAAAAGAAATAGAAGGCAAAAGGGCTGAGCTTGAGAATGACAAGGCAAATATGCAGAAAGACATTGACGAAAAAAGAAAAGAACGCGCTCTGATAACAAAAAAAATAAACGCTTTCAGGGAAAAAAACAAGCTGGACAACATCGCAGATATAGAGACAGAAGTTGCAGAGATAGACAAAAAATCAGATGAGCTACAGAAAGAAGTTCAGTCGACAAGGGAACAGCAGCACAACCTGATCAGGGAAAAAGATGCGATACTGCATGATATCAGCACAATGGATGCCCAGATAACTAAAGTCCTGGATGTTGAAAAAGAAAACAAAAAAAACCTTGAGGAAGTCAAAAACAAACGCGCAGAATTCAAGAAATACACATTAGACCTCAACAAGAAACTTGAGGAAGATTCATCTTTGGGTGCACAGCTGGCTGCAACAAGAAAAAAGATATTTACTGCAGATGAGGAGCTTGCAAAACTAAAGGCCAGGCAGGCAAGCACAAAGGAATTAAGCTATGTGGACGTCGCAATCAAGAGGATTTTAGACCTCAAAAAACCTGGAATTCATGGGACAGTTGCCGAGCTGGGAAATGTACAGTCAAAATATTCCCTAGCCATGGAGATTGCTGCAGGAAACAAGCTCAAAGGAATTGTTGTGGAAGATGACAAGATAGCATCCGAATGCATCAAATACCTAAAAGAACACAAACTTGGCGTAGTCACTTTCTTTCCTTTAAACAAGATTAAATCTAATTCTCCAAGTGAGCAGGTAAAGAAGCTGTCAAAGTCAAAAGGCAGCCACGGCCTTGCAATAAATCTAATTTCTTTTGATAACAAGTTCAAAAAAGTCTTTGAATATGTTCTCTCAAACGCAATTATAGTGGATAATATAGATGTTGCACGTCGTCTTGGTATTGGAACTGCAAAATATATAACATTGGATGGAGATATGGCGGAAAAGAGCGGCGGCATGCGTGGTGGTTTCAGATTAAAGAGAAAGCACAGTATGGGCTTCAAGGAAGAAGATATTGTCAAGGAAATCGAAAAGCGCGAAACTGAAATAATCAGCCTAAAGAACACTATAGACACTATTGAGAAAACAAGGATAGAAAACGAACAGTTGATATCAAATTTAAGGACAAAAAAAGCTGCTTTTGAAGGCGAAATAATAAAGATTGAAAAGACATTACATTTAGAAGCTTCAGACTTGGAAGCTTCAGAAGAAAAAAAAGACTCTCTCTCAAAGCAGGAAAAAGAGGTTGACGAGAAGATAAGGCTCATACAGGAAAAAACCAACATATTAAACCAGGAACTAGCAACAATTAAGACTGAAAAGCAGAAGTTAAGGTCAAACATAGCCCAATTAAGCAACCCAACTTTGCTTGCCGAGCTCAATGCATTTGAAGAGAAGCTGAAAGAACTGAATGAAAGCATAATAAGGATCGATTCTGAGGTAAAAAACATCGACACTCAATCAGAATCTATCTACAAGAATGAGCTTGAAAAGACAGACAAGATAATAAAGCAGCTTGAAAAGGACAATGAAGATTTCAACAATGAATTAAAATCATTGACAGAAACTATTAAGGAAAAAGATAAGGAATTGAAAGAAAAAGAAACTCTTGCGCAGGAATTCTATGCAAAATTCAAGGGATTGTTCCATAAAAGGTCAGAAATTGACAAGGAAATACAAAGAAATCAGGGCACAATAAACAACAGGCAGGACGACAGCAGGAAAGTTGAAGTCAGGGCAAACACATTTTCCTTAAAGCTGGCAGAGATGAACTCTATACTTTCCGGATTGAACGCAGAATTCCAGCAGTATGAAGGCATTAAGTTGGATTTGAACAAAAATGAAGAGCAGTTCAAGTATGAGATCAAAAAATTCGAGAGGATGCAGCAGGAGATAGGGTCTGTAAACATGCGCGCTTTGGAAGTCTATGAAGAAGTGGAAAAGCAATACAACGAGTTAGTTGAAAAAAAGGATAAGTTGGGAGAGGAAAAGGGAGATGTCCTTAAGATGATGGAAGAGATTGAAGGCAAGAAAAAAGAATTATTTATGAAAGTGTTTGATGTTGTCAACGAGACATTTAAGAAATTCTTTTCTCTGCTTACCACAAAAGGTGATGCCAATTTAGTTATTGAGAACGAGGAAAATCCTTTTGAAGAGGGAGTGAGAATCAATGTCAAGATAACTGGCAGCAAGTTTTTAGATATAAGAAGCTTATCAGGCGGAGAAAAGACAATGACTGCTTTGGCTTTTATCTTCGCTATACAGGAACATGAACCTGCTTCTTTTTATATCTTGGATGAAGTGGATGCTGCTTTAGACAAGCACAACTCAGAGAAATTTGCAAAATTGATAAGGAAATATTCCGACAATGCTCAATATGTAATAATGTCCCACAATGATGCTGTCATATCTGAAGCTGACAGTTTATATGGAATCTCTATGAACGAGCACGGTATTTCTCAAGTAGTTAGCCTAAAAGTCTGATTCTTAGTTACCTTTAAATAACGCACAATTTACCTTGTGTTGGTGATTTAAATTTACACACAAACTCCACATTATATGGAAACCTTAGCAAGATCTATTGATGGATCTGGTAAGAAGAATATATTGCTTGACGGCAGTAGCTTTGTGAGTAAAGCCAGGACACTAACAGCTCAACATGAAGAAACGCTTGTGACTCCAATAGGTTTGGAAGGAGTAGTTTTACGTGCTGATGTAGAAATAGAAAGATGGGTGACTGATCCACTTGAAGACTTCTTAAGTAGAGAAATGTCAGCTTTACCTGCAAACAGGTCGCTTCTGACGGCAGATACTGAGATTAAACCAAAAATTGTCTCTCTTTATTTAACTGAAGATGGAAGGATCCGTTACAAAATTGATGGTCATGCAGAATCTTATCTAAGTGTCTCACCAGAGGAAATTCCACAAGCTGAAGAACTTCTAAAAAACATTCGGTTTGTAGGCTACAAAGATTCTCACACTATAACCATGCTGATTGGAGAAGATGACAACACTATAACTTTTGGTATAGCTTTCTACAGACCTGGTGGATTTCTAGACACTGTAGAAGTACCTGCAAGAGAAGATCCAATTTAAAAAAATGCGTCGGCTGGGACTTTCGTCATCTTTTCCGTAGGAAAAGCCCGATTTTGGTCGAGCTTTTGCGCGAAGCGGAAAAGATCGTTTCGAACCCAGATAGGCGGCTGTCTTCGCTAGAAGACCCAGCGAATTCTGCTAGGAATTTTAGCGCGTGGAAGGCCACAGTCATAACCATTAGACCACCGACGCATAAACATATAGATAGTTAAATTCTTTATAAATTTAATTATTTTCTTCAAAAATACCGAAACCCTTAAATAGTAAATTTGTACTATCTGTTTATTTGGGGGTGTTAGATGGAGTCAATAGATCCTATTTATAAGAATCTTATTTCTCATATTGATATTGACAGGAGTATAAATTCTACAGGATACACCAATTTTAGGGACATAAATAATGAATTCATGTTCAAGGAATTCCTTAAAGATATAAATTCCAATAATGATACTATAGAAATAAGCCTGGTAAACAACAAAGCATACAAAGAAGCTGTGATAATGTCTTTGAGCAAGAATATAAGCAGAAGCACAATATTAGTGGATATGATAAAAGAAGAGCAAAAGACATTCGGCGGCAGCAAATTGTTCTATCTTAATGAAGCGTTTGATAAGATTCTAGTCATTGCAGTTCCAAGAAGCATGGAAGGCAAACTCAATATGGTAATAAACAGGTTAAACAAGATCAACGAGAAAATCAGCAGATTAAATTCAAAAATAAAGAAAGAGAACCTCGAGATTTACATGAAAAGGCAGAGCCTCAAGGACAAGAAAGATATTGTAGCAAATATGATAAACGAGAAATTGAAGGTTTAATTTATATTCTCTTCTATCCTTTTAACAAATTCCTTAAAATCAGTTTCTTTTATATTTGCGCCGCAGGCATATTCATGTCCGCCGCCATAACCCTCAAGACCAGCTAAAGATTTTTCCAAGATAGGAGGTATCAACACATCCCTGCTTCTTATGCTCATCCTAACATCTTCATCTTTTTTCCTTCCGACTAAGATGATTTTGTCAGGAAATTTGTATAATAATTCGTTTGACAAATCACCTGTAAAGCTCATCTTGTCGCTTGCATAAGTAAAAACAAGTATTTTTTCTTTTCCGGCTGCCTTGACTGCATCTTCCAATAGACTATCATACAGCTTGTTTATTTTTTCGTATCTTTTGAATATGAATTTGCCTTTTGCTGTCTCTTGATTAAGTATTTCATAAGGGCTTTCAATCCTTGTCAGGATCTTCATGCTTTTCATTACCTCGCCTATTTTTCCTTTCAGGCAGAAAGATAACATTTTGATCAAAGTCCCGAGTTTGCTGTCAAAATAGATATCTCCTACAGTTTTCTTGCCGTTCAATAAATCAGGATATTTTTTCTTGAAATCATCAAAAAAATCAGGCATGTAATAATCGGCTATGCAGCCAGTCATTGCTAACCAAAGATCCTGCTGAGCTACCTTATAGCACATATATGTTGTTGGAATGTTGGCATTTTTGTCATTAAGCCTTGGGTTAAAATACCTTACACTGTTCCTTTCAGAAGGTCCATGATGGTCAACCCATATCACAGGAACTTTGCTTTCATCAATAAAATCCTGCTCTAAATTAGCTACATCCAGAACAAAAACCTTGTCAGCATCATATTCTTCTATTTTTCCAACAGATCTAGCATCCAATTTAGGATGAGTCTTAACTACAAAACCATGGCCTTCTTTTTTATACCTATACAACAGCAGAAATGCGCAAAGCCCATCAGGATCATCATCAAAGAAGAATATAGGATTCTGGCAGTTGTCCAGTTCATCCCTTATCTGTTGGTATTGTTTTTCTGTTAACATTTTATAGCGGATAACACAAATAATTGATTAAAATAGTTTGTGTTCTCTAATATAGTGGCGCAACTAAATAATTGAGCATAATTATTGCGCCACTATATATTGTATTTTTAGCTTATATTTAAAGGTGGTGGATTATATATTTTAATTGGGAAGATTTATAAAATATTTTCGATTCCTAAGACGAATGCCAATTCCACCAAGCTTAGAAGATATTGAATTACCAGAAGGTTACATTTTTGAAGAAGATAGTATTAGTGTTGGTAATCCTGGAAGTATGATGACTTTAAACATTGGCTTAGATATTCATTCATTTGCTGATTATGATAGAGAGTTTAATGGTATTTTATCACAATATCTTAAAGATAATCCTAATATTAGATTAGTAGATGTTGGTGGAGGGTATTTACCCCTTGCTGTCCAGGAGATGATGCAAAAATTTCCTGGCATAAGTGCAACAAATATCGATTTATTAGTGGATGATGGTCCAATAAGTAAACGAGGAGATGCTGCTGATTTACCTTTGGAAGATGGATCAGTAGATGCTTTAGTAAGTTTTAGATCTATTGCATATTATTTTACTAGTCGGTTGTCAAAAGCCCAAAAAATAGCTGATGAATTTCAACGTGTATTAAAACCAGGTAGTCATATTTTTATTTCACCAGGAGTGGACTTATCAATATGGTCAGAGCGATTAAAAGCAATTCCTGGAATGTATGGTAAAAGAACTTATGGCAAGGTATACCAAAAAACTTAAGAAACCTTTAAATTAATTGAATTCTTTGCAATTATTATGCACCTTCCAAAATCTTCTGAAAAGCATCCGTTATTTAACTGCGGTAAATTTAACTGCCCTATCTGCGCAAAAGCTTATTCTCAAATAAGAATAAAAAACAAGATTGTGAAAGAAAACTTCTCAACAGAAGGTGTTGCTCCGTTCATTGGAAGGTATGGCTATCCGTCAATAAACATCGGTATTTTAGCTCCGCCAGAAGAAACTGATGAAACATGGCTTTATGACGCTCCTAAATATTGGGCTGTCAATAATCTCCAGATTCCAAAAATAATAGATTACAGATCCTCTTTAATAAATTCAAGAGAAAAAATAAGCGTAAAGCAGAGAAACAAATTTTTAGAGCTTAACCAGGAGATAAGCATGGCTTCTACACCTGTAGATATAGATATCAATCTAAAACAAAAACCACATTTCAGGATGAGCTATGATAACATGATGGCTCCTACAGGGCCATATGCAGAATTAAAGAAAGCAAAACTTACTGAAAATCCTAAAATTCATACTAAAGTCCAAAAAGTACATTATGATGCTGATCTCAAAGCCAATGAAGCATTAGTTTACCTATATGAAAATAAATTCGATGAAAACTTTCTCAGTAAAATTTTAAGTGTAGGGAATTTAGGCATCGGAAAAAACAGAAAACTGGTTCCTACGAGATGGTCTATAACAGCTACAGATGATACATTGGGAAAACATTTGCTCAATGAAGTGAAAAAACACAATGAAATAAATTATTCAGCCTTCTTTGGAAATTATTTAGGAAATCATTATCTAATCCTTTGCTTTCCAGAAGTCTGGAGTTATGAATTGTTTGAGATGCATGTTTCTAATCCAAGCAACTATATGACTGATTATGAACCATATGAAGGAAGGAAATATTATGCCGAACAAACTGCTGGAGGTTATTATACAGTAAGATTAGCTGCTTTGGAAAAATTGAATGAAATAAGAAAACAAGGATCAATTTTAGCATTAAGGTTCGTTACTGGTGATTATACATTACCTTTAGGTGTCTGGGTCACAAGAGAGGCTGCAAGAAAATCGATGTTATCGAAACCAATTGAATTCTCGTCTAAAGAATTGATGTTAGAGTATGCAAAAAAGTTAGTTAAGAAAAAATTTGGTTTTGATCTGGATGAGATATTGAAGCAAAGTGTCCTTTTGAAAAACATAAAGCATCAATCCAAATTAATAAAATTCATATGAAATAAAAATCTAAATAAAAACATTTAAATATAACACTCACTTTTCACATAAAATTAAAATGGCTAACATAAATAAAAAATTAATTTCTGTAAAGTTATTGTTAGCTTTGAATCTATTACTTCTGCTGCTTTTATAGGCCCAATATTTTAGTATATTCTTACAGGGCCTTTTCATTATAAATTTTCTAGATTCTAGGATATACTAAAGAATAAAATATATGAGGTTAGAAAAATGAGTGGACAAAATGTAGCAAGTGGAGAAACTTTAGGCCAAAGAATCGAGACAGCTTTTCGAGATGCTGCAAAAAGTAGACTAAATGGCAAAGTCCCTGAACGTATATCACTAAAAGTTGATGCTAGGGATGATAATTATCATCCAGTCTTAACATTTCTTATTGGAGATGAGCATTCAGGTACTAAAACAACAGTGGAAATTCCTGTCGGTCTTGCAAATCCAGACCAATGCAGGTATTTTGCAAGCATAAATGGAGATGGTACTTGGTACAAAATGTACGAAAAGCCAGAAGACATTGGTTACGAAGCTGCTGAAGTTTTTGCACGAGACCACACAAACGCTTGGAGGGGCACTTAACAATAGATACCATTTCCACAAAAACCCCTAAAAAAGAATGAAAACCTTTAAACAGCGGAAAATGCTAAAAGCGTTTTCTAGTTTAAAGGTCCGGAAAATCTGGTTTTTCGATACTTGGAAAAACTTGTTTTTCCAAAACCTTTAAATACCAATACATATATTAATATACAAATTAGTATACTAACCAGTATAAAAAGAGGTTTTTAAGTAGGTATGACAACAACTGCTGACCTTAAGAAATTCGGTTTTGAGCAAGAAGAAATTGCAGAGCAGACCAGAGGCATTTATATCAAAACAGGCTTCCCAAAACCAGCAAGAAGATATCGCTTACACTATGAAGGCTATAATATTTCTATTGAAGAGCCGTACTTCTGGGTTCTGCATTATCTAAGGTATTTTTCAGGTTTCCCCCATATAGACAAGATAACAGATGTTTTTGCAGCAGCTGAAAACAGTGCTTTTTTTGGAGCATCACAACAGCGTTTAGGCCTGCAGCAGGACAAAGCATCCCAGTTCCTGGCAACAGTCGGAAAAATGGTTAGAGAACTATTCCAATTAGTGAGAGAGCTAAGAGTTTTGGATGAGAGGCTAAGCTATTATTATGACAGCTATACTAACAGCAAAAGCCAGGAGAGCGCAGAAATAACATTAAAAGGTATTTGGGTGGATTTAGTGGAGCAGGGCGCAAAAAATCCAGCATCGGTTTATGGTATGGCCAGAGAAGTCCAGTTTACAACATTACCAGACTTATTTTTCTCAACACACCCAAAGAAGCAGGAAGATACAGATCAAGTTGTAGAGATAGAAAGAGGGGCTTTCAACAGGAAAATAAGAGAGGTCCTAAAAAGAAAACTAAGGACTTTCCTTGCATGGAAAGAGCATACATTTGAAGAGATGAAGAATAGGCGTGTTTTCACCTTAAAATTCTTAAGGCAGCATTACGAAGTCATCAGGATGTACATTCATTGGGTCAAGCCTTACTTAAGAAACATACAACGCCTGCAATTAGACCAGACAAAAACAGAAACTCCTGATTTATTAGTAGCTTTTGAAAGTTCTATGATAGAAGTGGAATTACTGGCAAGAAAACCAGGGGCAGTAAATCAATGCTTGCTTCTGAATTACCAGTTCCGTACCAGGCCCGAAATGAATTACCAGCAGGAATACCAACGCGGTCCGATACACTTAGGAAGGATTGAAATGGACTTCAGAGTATATGCATGGACAGAGCAGGAAATTGAAAAATACAAGCAGATGCGTGAGCAGGAAGACTTCCAGCTTCTAGGGCTGATAGATGGCTCTGTCAAAGCTGCAATGGAATCTTTAGGAGACGAACTGATGAGATACTTAAAAGAGTCCGGTGAAGAATTTGGAGAAAAAAAGAAAGAAGAAACTATGAAAAAAAATTCTTCATTGCTTAGCCCATATACTTCTGTTTTCAAAGGCTTTGCAGAGATGTTTGGCGCAGGGCAAAAGGTAAAAAAAGCTCCAAGACCAAAAAAGCCAACCAAAACTTCAATTATGAAACGAAGCTTAGAGAAAAGACGGATAGAGGGGTTGGCAAAAGGTGCAGCCTGGACAATCTATCACCATTTTAAAAAACATCATGGTATGCTGAACTGGTAAAGTTTCGTAAGCTAAAATAAAAAACAAACAACAAAAACCCTGCAATAGTGTACCGTCTCGGGGTATCGAAGATACCCCAATATCATGAAAATGCGGAGCATTTTCAGGACACCGAAAATCCAAAAGGATTTTCAAGTGCACTGGTGTGCGGGTACGCACAAAAAATGAAATTCGGAGATCTAAACTATGGCCACCATCCAATGGTGGATTATTTCAATGCCATGGAGCCGGAAAGCTATGGCGTGCAAGAAGCTAATCAACCAGATGTAACTCTAGGAGTCCAGGATATTGGAATGTCCGTACCAATGGGGATTTCTGCATCTAATGTAGCCGGTATCTATTCAAAGATAAGGATGGGCGCAGGTAAATTAGAGATACAATTTCCTGGTTATAGGACTGGAAACAGAAACCAGCAGACTCCGGAAATGTTAGGAGAAGATCAAAGGCAGGCATTAAGGGAAATGCAGATGGCTAATGAAGTCCGTTTTAACACACACGCAAGCTTTGGCCTCATGGGTATGATGGGTAGAGACGAACGTGGCAACTTCTCATCTTACGGCGCTTACCAAGATCTGTTTGAGCTAAAAAGGGCTATTGACTTCCAGGCAGATATGGGTGGAGGTTCTGTAGTAATGCATTCTGGAGAATTTGAAAGGCCAATGACAGACATGTACATGGATGATGAAAGCCATCAAATGAATCTGGCCAGAGATGAAACAGGAAGGTTGATTGTCAGGATGGCCCATACTCAGGAATTTGATGCAAAATTTGACCTGATGGATGCCAGAACTTCCCAAAAAATGGAAACAGTGCAGAAAGACAGGTTAGTGGCTTATCCTATCTGGTTAAGGGCAAAACAGGATTACCAAGGCTTGGATCAAAATGGAAACCCAGTGCTGATAAAAAAAGATGATTACATAGACTTTGAAAACAGGAAGATTATAAACCCTTACAACTCAAAAAGAGGCCGTGTTCCGGAATATGATGCTGATGCTGGAAGATTTAAAACAGAAATGAGGCATTTTGATTATTTCAAGGAAGAAGCTCGGGAAAGAAATGAATGGTTCAAGAAAACTCATGGGGGCAAAGAACCAAATTATTATGAGAAATTGTACCCAGAAGAAGCATTTTTGCGTGCAACTTTAGAGACACAGGAAGGGCATGCACGTGGTTGGGCACTTGAATTTGGTAGCAGGGCAGACCAGCTTACTGAGCAATTAGGCAAATTGGACGAAGCAAAAAAATTTTATGATGAGCTGGAAAAAGGCATTCCGGAAGATGAAAAATGGAAAATAATGAAAGAGGATCCTATGTTTGGGCCAGTACTCCAGCGAATCATACCAACTGAAACAAAGATGCCGTCTGAAATGATCAATAAAACGATAACAGAAACAAGAAGACAGCTCGAGTATATGCGTCAAAGTTCAACATCACAGGAACAACAGGCAGACGACACTAGAGAAACAGCAGATAGCCTTATAACACCAATAAAGAGGCTTGAGCAGCACGGCGTAAGGATGTATGCAGAAGCCGGAATACATGCCATGCAGCGCACAAAAGACCCTAACAATCCAGTTGTTGTTGCCATTGAAAATTTATTCCCTGAGAGGTTCGGTGGTCATTTAGAGGAAGTGAAGTGGATCATCAAAAAATCAAGGAAAAGAATGGTAGAGCTGCTTACACAACCAAAAATACAGTTAGGTGCAAGCAGATCCCCTACTGAAATGTCAGAAGATAAGCTAAATGAGGCATTTATTCCTGGAAGGACAGATATGCTGCAGGAAAACCAATTTTATACAGGTGTGAGCAAAACAGAAGCTGAAAAACTTGCTGCACAACATATTAAAGTTACTCTCGACACAGGGCACTTGAATATGTGGAGGAAATTCTGGCAGGATGATCCTAAGCTAAATCGCGAACAAAATGATGCAAAATTCAAAGGGTGGTACCTAAAGCAAGTTGAAAGCCTGGCAAAAGAAGGCATGGTGGGTAATGTTCACCTAGCTGATAATTACGGATTTCAAGATGAACATCTAAGTCCAGGTCAGGGCAACGCCCCTATAAAAGAGGTTGTTTCTATACTAAAGAAAAATGGATATGAGCGTGCGATAACTGTAGAGCCTGGAGCAGACGCAACTACTGATTTATCAGATTTCCATGGATTGATGAAAACCTGGAAATTATTTGGAGGAAATGTATATGGTATGGGTATGGGCGCTCCACAGGTACCACAACAATGGTCTGATGTCCATTATTCATACTTTGGCCAGAATAAACCACCTTACTTCGTCTTTGGCCCTTACGCTCCAAGCAATGACTGGACGTTATGGAGTACTGTTCCTATGGAGTAAAACTTATTCTAACGAAAATATTAACAAAATTTAAAAATAACCAATATATTGATAGATATTATTAGGGGTAAATATAAAATATAGTAAAAAAGAGGTTGGAAAGTGGCTAATCAAAAGTTTTTGGACTCTTATGAGCTGGTAGTAAACGATATAATAATTAATGTTTCAGTTTATTCTGATGAAAATGAGCCGGTTCCCATCTACAATATTTCAATTACTAATATAAGTGAGACCACTAAGATAATTCTCGAAAAGATTAGGGAAGAATTTGTAACACAAGAGACAAAGGCTCTTGAAGAAGAAGGACTTCCTGAAACAGCAGATATTCAGGCCCAGTTTAAAAAAGGCATCTTGAAGCTACTGCGCAAGTATTTCTCAACTGCAAACAAGAAGACTATTGATATGCTCATAAATTACATCCTACAGCAGAATATCGGTCTTGGCCATATTGAAATACTTCTTAAAGACAAAAACCTCGAGGAGATTGTGATCAATAATGCTCATGAGCCTATATGGGTCTACCATAGGAAGCATGGCTGGCTTAAGACAAATGTCATAATGCCCGATGAAAAAAGAATAAGGTATTATTCGACAATTATAGGGAGGGATGTCGGCAAGGAAATAACGGTCTTAAATCCTCTGATGGATGCTCATCTAAAGACAGGTGACAGGGTAAATTCAACTTTAACTCCGATATCCTCAAAAGGGAATACCTTGACAATAAGAAAATTTGCGACAAGGCCATGGACAATAACTGATTTCATCAAAGACAAGACCATAACTTATGAGGCTGCCGGCCTGCTATGGATGGCTGTCCAGAATGAACTTTCCATAATAATAACCGGTGGAACAGCTTCAGGTAAAACATCTATGCTTAATGTAGTTGCAAATTTCTTTCCGCCAAACCAAAGGATAATATCTTTAGAGGATACAAGAGAATTGATGCTTCCAAATATCCTTCATTGGGTGCCGTTAGAGACAAG
This sequence comes from uncultured Methanosarcinales archaeon, assembly GCA_964469645.1. GTDB lineage: Archaea > Nanobdellota > Nanobdellia > Woesearchaeales > GW2011-AR4 > JACPJP01. The sequence continues at coordinate 17,660 of CAYXZV010000002.1, forward strand.
GCTTCCAAATCCGGAAGGCAAAGGCGGCATAAAGATGCTTGACTTAGTTGTAAACTCTCTAAGAATGAGGCCTGACAGGATCCTAGTTGGAGAAATAAGAAGAAAAGCAGAAGCAGAAGTACTCTTTGAGGCGATGCACACAGGCCATAGCGTCTATGGGACATTGCATGCAAATAATGTAAGGGAAACAATAAACCGTCTGACACAGCCGCCAATTGGTCTTCCTAAACAGATTCTTTCAGCTTTGTCATTGGTAGTTGTACAGCACATTAATAGGAGAAACGGGAGAAGAAGGACATTGCAGATAGGAGAAGTAATGCATAATGGCGATGCAAAACCAATCATGCAGTTAAATGCTACAAAAGATGTTCTTGAAAAAGTAAGTGAACCTGTAACAATTTATGATACATTAAAGCTCTACACCGGACTTTCAAAAGAGGATATTGAAAAAGACATCAATGAAAAAATCAATATCTTAAAATGGATGGTAGAGAACAACATAAACGACATCAATAAGATAGGCATGATTATGTCGAAGTACTACAAAAAACAGCCTTTTAAGAATGTTATCAAATGACCAATATATTTATACTAAAACTAGTGCAAAGAATAAGTTCCTTCTTTCCAAAATTAAAGAAGCAGATTAGGGTTGCCCATCTGAATACAAGCCCTCAACAATTTGTTTATGATAACTTAAAATTTTCCTTTCCGTTTTCTTTGGGCCTTACTGTACTTTTTTTTTTCGTAGCTGACAAAGCCGGCCTTTCATTGTTGCTAATACCATTAGCTTTCGTAGTTATTTTCTTATTGGTATTCCATTTCGGATTCATGAAGCTCAGGACAAAAATAATCAAGAGGCAGAAAGAAATTGACAGGGAAGTATTATTTGCAGGGCAGTATATGCTCATCAAGCTTTATTCCGGCAAGCCCCTTCTTAACGCGCTGGTCGACACGAGCAAGAGTTATGGTGTGGCCTCAAAATATATGAAAGAGATTGTTAATGACATCAATACAGGAACAGCCCTGGAAGAGGCATTGGAGAAAGCTATGACATATTCACCCTCAGAAAAATTCAGAAAAATATTATTCCACGTCAACAATGCATTAAAGCTGGGAATAGATGTCACAGAGCCGTTAAGTGCTGTTCTCGAAGAAATAACAAAACAACAGGAAATTGAAATTAAGAGGTATGGTAAAAAACTGAATACTGTCATTATTTTTTACATGCTCGCTGCAGTAGTCATTCCTTCCATAGGAATGACCATATTTATTGTATTATCCAGTTTCATTAACTTCTCAATGACCCTGAATCACTTTTTGGTCGTTCTTATGTTTATTGTAATAATTCAATTGGTGTTCATCTCAATATTCAAAAGCGTGAGACCAACTGTAAACTTATAAAAATGGGATTTAGAATTATCTTTTTGGAAGAGTTTGGAAAGGCCTTTGTGCCAAAAAGGTCTATACCAAACTTAAGGTTATTCCTGCTTAAAGCAGGCATCCAGAATGTACCCTACAAATTTTTTGGCGCTTTGTTCTATCTTACAGCATTTATTACAGGAATTATCTATCTGCTCTACATATACCCATTTCTGCTTCAATACTCGCAATTAGTTCTGCTTGGTGCATCTACAGTATTGTGGTTTCTCATCCAGATTTCATTGGCATTCTTTTTCATTTTGGTTGTTTACTTCTATGTGGATCTAAAGATATTCATAAGAACAAAAAAAATGGAAGAAATGCTTCCTGACTTTTTACAGACAGTTTCATCTAACCTCAAAGCAGGGCTAACGTTTGAAAATTCCTTATTGGGTTCAATTAAGCCTCGTTTTAGTATTCTGGCCAATGAAATGGCAGAAGTCTCCAAAAAAGTGATGACAGGCCATGATATTGGTACAGCTCTGAAGGAATTAGGTGAAAAATATGATAGCCCAATGCTAAGAAGATCAATTGATCTCATGATTACTGAGCTTGAAAGTGGTGGTGAAATAGCAGATCTTATAGATAGGATAGTAAAAAACATCAAAGAAACTAAAGTTCTGAAACAGGAGATATCTGCCTCCGCTATAGGTTACATAATCTTTATCGCAGCTATCGTAATTGTAATTGCACCTTTACTTTTTTCGCTTTCATTCAACCTTCTGATAGTGATACTTAACTTTGTATCTAGGCTGGCCGGCGATATTGGAGGTCTAGGTGATCTGCCATTCAGCATTAACGAAGTTAGCGTGGACCCTAATAATTTCAAGATTTTTTCAATGGCTGCAATAGTGGTTATAGCATTTTTCTCTTCACTTATCGTCTCCATTGTAGAAAAAGACAACATCAAAGGGGGCCTAAAGTACATACCTATTTTCACAATAAGTGCCCTAATCATGTATTTTATCTTCATGAAAATATTATCTTTAGTTTTCCAGAGTCTTACAATTTAAAAGAAATATCCCCACCGCCGGATTTGAATTTGCCAAGATACTAAGTTAGTATCTTTCCAGCAACCTTTCGGGATCAGCTATCTATTCTTCATCCATAGCATAAAGCTTAGTCGAATAGTGGATTTACCTACAGCCGAACACTCTGCCGTTGAGCTAGGTGGGGTATACTTAGAAAGTAATCTATTGTTTAAAAACCTTACTACAAATAAAAATCCAGTCCTTTTTCCCATCAATTATTTTCCTAATATTGAAATTTTCTTTTATTTTGTTTTCAATCAAATCAAAATGCTTTGTTTTCTTTAAAATGCTGAAAGCAAAATCTTCTTTTCCTACCCTTTTAATCTCACCTATGCTTTTCTCAATATCATCAAAGTTATGCATTGATGTGACAGAAATTACCTTATCGAATGAATTATCCTTAAAAGGTATACTCTCTGCACGAGCCATTATCCTGTTGCTAATGTGATCTAAAGGATTATCTTGTCTTAAAAGTTCTATTGAAGGGTCGAGACCAATAACATTGCAATTAAGGTCAGAAGACAATCCAGTCCCGGAGCCTACATCAAGCAATAAATCACTGGTTTTCAGATTAAGGTTTTCTTTTATTATGTTAAGCTTGATTTTCTGTTCATCTTCATACAATTCATCGTACCCTTTTGCTATTAATCTGTAAAAGTCCATAACATTCAGGTAAAAGGACACATTTATATTATTTTTCTTTCTGATTACGAAAAGAATAAATATAGCCTATTGAAAGCCAAAGAAGATGAAAAATAAATCATTGATTATTATTGCTGTTTTTGCCTTGATTGCAATGTATGGATGCAGCAGCCAGGATATAGCATTTAAGCAGGGAGTTAAAAAAATAAATAGCTTGGATGAAGAATTTGGCGCTACAATGAAAACACCCCCTAATTCCACAGAGAAAGCAGACGGGTTGCTGATACAGCTTATGGGGTTTAGGGCAGCTAATGAAGATACGCCAAAATCTCTTGAATACCTTTTAGACTTTAGGATAAAAAGTCTGGAAGCAGAACTGTTGCACATAGAAGGATGGCAATGGGGCAAGGGAAGCACAACTGATTGGGGCTTCGGCTGCAGAAAAGGCTCTGCACGCGTTCTTAATTCATCAAGCATAAGAAATTCTTCAGCTCAAAAAGGCTATGAATCTATAAACATATTGCAATTATTCGTAGATGAATTTCCCAAGGAAGCTAAAAGTGCAGATATTACGCAAAAGGATGTATTATTCCTTAATGCCGCTTACCAGCAGGTTGAGGAGAAAGCAAGAAAGGACGCACGCACAATAAGCAGTCTTTGTAAGGAGCAGATAAAAGAACTTAACATAACAATATGACACTAAAAAAACCGAGCAGCATGGAAGAATGTTTGTACTTTACAAACAGGTCTATTGGAGAAGGATTTGCAACAGCATGGGTTTACAGGGGAGCTTGTCCAAAGTGCAATACTCCTACAGTCGGAAAACCAATCAAAAAAAATGGTAAAGTAGACAAGAAAGCTGATGTTTATGAGTGCTCTACATGCAAATATCAGGAGACTAATGAAGAGGTTGAAGCAAAACTAAAGGTAGAAATCCAGTATAAATGCCCTCATTGCGGCAGTGAAGGAGAAACAACAACAGAGTACAAAAGAAAGACCTTTGAAGGAGTTCCTTCTTATGTCTTTGAATGTCAAAAGTGCAATAAAAAAATAGGGATAACTAAGAAGTTGAAGAAGAGTAAGAAGAAATAAAAACAACATTTTTAAACCCTTAATTTCTCTACTTTTATAGGTGGTAAAATTCAAGAAGAAGAAGTTTTATATTTGTACAGCAATAGCATATCCAAATTCAGTGCCTCATTTAGGCCATGCCCTGGAGATTATTCAGGCAGATGTAATTGCACGTTTCCATAAGCTATTAGGAAAAGACGTTTTCTTCCAGACAGGGACTGATGAGCATGGAACCAAGAACTGGCAAGCTGCTGAAAAAGAAGGGAAAGATATTTTAGAGTTTCTGGATAAGAATGTTAGTGTTTTCAAAGACTTATATAAAAAATTAAACATATCTTATGATTATTTTATCAGGACAAGCGATAAGAAAATACATTATCCCGGTGCAGTAAAGCTTTGGAAAGAACTGGTCAAATCCGGAGATATATATAAGCAAGATTACAAAGGGTTATACTGCGCGGGTTGTGAAGAATTTAAAACAGAAAAAGAGCTTGAAAAGGGAAAGTGCCCAAACCACCCAACAAGAGAAATAGAGGTAATTGAAGAAGAAAACTACTTTTTCAAGCTTTCAAAGTACAAAGAAGAGATTGCAAAAAAAATAAAATCAGATGTATTCAGAATAATCCCGGAAAGTAAAAAGAACGAGATATTATCTTTCCTAAAAATTGCAAAAGATATCAGCTTCTCAAGACCAAAAACTTCGCTATCATGGGGAGTCCCTGTTCCTGATGATCCTGAACAAGTTATGTATGTCTGGTGTGATGCATTATCAAATTATATAACTGGAATAGGCTATGGAAGAGATGAAAAGAAATTTAAGCAAATATGGCCTGCAGACATACAGATTATTGGAAAAGATATACTAAGGTTCCATGCTGCTTTCTGGCCGGCAATGCTAATCTCAGCTAAAGTGGATTTGCCTAAAAGTTTGTTCGTTCACGGATTTATTTTGTCAGGAGGCACTAAAATGAGCAAATCCACCGGCAATATAATTGAACCATTTGAACAAATAGAAAGATATGGCAATGAAAGTTTCAGATTTTACATTATTGGTGCAATGCCATTAGACGGAGATGGGGAATATTCTGAAGGATTGTTGAAAGAAAGAATAAACAATGAACTAGTTGGCAATCTGGGAAATTTCTGCTATAGGATAATAAGTTTTGTTAATAAAAATTTTGATGGAAAAATAAAAACCTCAGATAATAACAAAAAAATAATCGATGAAATAGATAAAAAAGTAAAAAATATTGAAAATCATTATAATGAGTTAAATTTCAATGCTGTTGTTAATGAAATCTTATCTGTTTCTGACATTGGGAATAAATATTTCCAAAAGAATGAGCCATGGGCTTTAATAAAAAAAGATAAGGATAAAGTCCAGGAAATTTGCACATTATGTGTAAATATTGCAAAGAACTTAAGCATTTTAATACAACCAGTATTGCCAAAATTCTCTGAAGAACTGCAAAAACAATTAAACTTAAAAGATCTAAAATGGAAAGATATTGGTTTTGATCTAAAGAACCATAAGATAGGAAAAGAAAGCATATTAGTCAAGAAAATTGAAGAAGTAAAAGAAGAATCATTTCCTCTAAACCTCAAAGTAGCTGAAATAATTGAAGTAAAAGACCATCCAGATGCAGATAAGCTATATGTTGTACAGATTGACCTTGGAACAGAAAAAAGGCAGTTAGTTGCAGGTATAAAAGATTTTTATAATAAAGAAGAATTGAAAAATAAGAAATTAATAGTTGTAACAAATCTAAAACATGCAAAACTAAGAGGTGTTGAAAGCCAGGGAATGCTATTAGCTGCAGAAGACAAGAAGAGTATCGGATTATTGACAGTTAAGCAATCAAAACCAGGAGATGAAGTTAAATTTGGAAGTTTGAAAAACTCCAATAAAGAATTAAGTTTTGAAAGTTTTCAGAAATTAGATATTAAAGCAAAGGGTGGAAAAGTAATTTGGAATGATTTAGAATTAAAAACCGACAAGGAAACTGTTTCTGTTGAGAATGTTAAGGATGGAAAAGTTAGGTAAAAACATAAGTTTTAAATAATAACAAATACCACATTTTTCTCAAGATGCCATCATTATTACAGAACATTTGGGCTGATTTTTTAGTGAAATTAAGCGGTTATACTCCTAAATTAATAACCACTGCTATAATTTTAGTCATTGGTTATATCGTAATAAGAATTCTTGTCCATATAATAGATAAATTCTTTGACAAGGTTAATTTCGAGAGAAGCGCTGAGACATTTATTGAGAATATAGCCAGAGTAGGACTATGGGGAATCCTTATTATAGTGCTGCTGGCAAATCTAGGTGTGAACGTATCTGGTTTAATTGCAGGCCTAGGCATTATGGGATTCATTGTTGGCTTTGCACTGAAAGACGCTTTGGGAAATTTAGCTTCCGGAGTTTTTATTCTATTCCATAAACCTTTCAAAGTAGGAGATTGGATAAAAGTAGGGGGCATAGTAGGTGGTGTTGAACGAGTTGGAATAGCAGCATGTGTTTTGAAAAGCCCTGATAATGTAAAGATAACCATACCAAACAGCAAGATATGGGGTGATGTGATACAGAACTATACAGGCAATCCTACAAGGAAAATATTTAACTTAGAAGTTGGAATAAGTTATGGCTCAAATATCGACAAAGCAATAAAAATAATCCACAGCGTACTAAAGAAAGACAAACGTGTTCTTAAGGATCCTGAACCGCAGGTTGTTACAAAAAGTCTTGGAGACAGTTCAGTAAATATAGGTGTAAGGCCTGCATGCAAGAAAGAAGATTACTGGGGCTTATATTTCGACCTTGTAAAAACAATAAAGCAGGAATTCGACAAGAACAAAATAGAAATACCATTCCCACAAAGAGATATTTGGATTAAGGAAATGAAGAAGAGTAAGAAGAAATAATTACCTAGAAGCATCTGCTTGTCTTTCGACTTCTAATTTCTTGGAAATTGCATTAGAAGCTGCATTTAACTTATAAGCATTGATTATTTCTTCTGCTAATGTGTTTTCTATGGATTTTTTTGAGTTGAAAGACTTTTGATATGCACCTTGTGCAAAATGTCTCAAAGCTATGTCTACCCTTCTTTGAGGTGCGCATTCAACTGCTTTAGGGTATCTAGCTCCACCATATTCTATAGTTATTATCTCTTCCCTTTGAGCAGCATTCTCCAAAGCCTTTACAAATACCTTAATTGGATTCTCTTTTGTTTGCTTCTCAATCAAAGAAAAAACATCTTCAACAATGGAAAAAGTCTTGTTCGCTTTTCCGGTTGTATGTGAACTTGACTTAAAGTGCTTTTTGGATTTATGCCCAGGTATCATCAGTTTGTTAATCAGCCTTTCGACAATGAATACTTTGCTCCTATGGAATCTGCTCTTAGCGTATCTGGCACCGGTCTTAGGAACAATTTTCGGTTCTAAACTGATATAACCCTTTAATCCAGGGTCATCTACTTTTATCCCGTCTACAGACCATTTGTTGAATGCTAATATTTGTGCCATTTTATTTACGAGCTTTCTCAATTATACCTCTCAACAACGCATTCAAACTTTGATCATTAACCTTAATAACATGCCACCGTACTCCAGGTATATCTCCTTTACTCTTGCCCATTGCGCCGCCAATACATTCTACCATTACCTTATCATGCTCATCAATAAGCTTAGTAGCACCATCACCTGGGCAAAAAGCAGTAACTTGTTTACCATTCTTGATCAATTGTATTCTGACACACTTCCTCATAGCAGAGTTCGGCTGTTTAGCCTCTAACTGCACTTTCTCTAGTACAATGCCTTCTGCTTGGGAAGACCCTTCCAAAGGGTCTGATTTTGCCTTTAAACGCCTTACACGCCTGACAAACCATTTATCCTTCCATCTGCTTTTATGCCTTCTGGACTTAAGCTTCTTTCCTGCATTTAAACCGCTACTCTTCTTTGACATGCATTTGAGAAATTATTGCTTGTTTTTAAATGTTGTGGATTGAAAGAGGTTGGTGTGAAAGTCGGTGCTTGTGCGTAATTTGCCAATTCTTATAGCTCCGCAGGATTGTGCTGTTCGACCTGAGCAAAGCGAAGTTGAGAGGCATGCTAAGGCCTCGCACAAGCACGAATTAGAGTTTCGCACCAACCTCGAATTGAAACTCTGGTTAAAAAAAGCAAGATTTAAATAATAAGAGTAGTAAAGCAATAATAGTAGCAAAAAGAGGCTAATATGGCTAAAACAAAAATAAGTACCTTTGAAATCGTTCTTTTAATCGTAGGGATTGCTACGGCAATACTCGGTTTCAACCTCATAAATGAAGCGTATACTTTGCAAAAAAATATATCATGGCTGATGATAATAGCAATATTCAACTGGCTGATGCTTCTTGTATTGTTTGTTTCACTAAGCCTGACTGTCGATGTTACTAAGAAACAGCTTACTGAAATGACAAATCTTGTAGAGACACTTAATCAGAAGAAAGGTAAGAAGTAAAGCACAATTAATCCTTCTAATATCCTACTGGATAGTGTCCTTCTGATGGTTGATATGGTTGTCTCCTCATATAATAAATTCTAGAGTCCGGAGGTAATTCTGCATCCAGGTCATAATCCAAAGAACCATCACCTGTTTCAACAACCCTTGTAAATTCTTTTGGGTCCAAATAACAGCTATCTCCACATAAATGGTGCAGAAGCAATCCATAAGCCCCCTTCTTACTAACTCTTGGTTTATCTCCTTTACTCTTTATCAAATAATTTGCTTCCATACTATCATTCAAAGCAACTACAGCTAGTGTTGTACTATCCATTGAGGTTAAGCCAAATGCAGGTGTTACTTCATGCACTGCAATGATTTTTCTTACGTTTTGTATCCCATCAACTAATCTTCCAATGTCCATTTCAATCTCCTCCATAATAATATTTTTTACTCCTGATGTCCGAAAGAATCAGTTCCTCGTACACAAAATTCTCATTTTTTAAAATGTTCAGAGCATACTTTATTGTCCTGACAGAAAGTGTAGTCCTATTCTTTAGTTCTTTTTGTGAAATTCCGTCATTAGAACTAGATAAAATCTGCAGAACTTTCAAGCAACTATTCGGTAATCTACTGTAGCCAGGGACAACCACCTTTTAGGCCGCCAAAGACAATCACCACTCAACGTCGCAGTTTTCATAAAAAATTACAAGATAGAACTTGTTTAAATACTTTTGCATAGGTGCAAAATTATTTCTTTATACTATCCAATATCTTATTTCCAATAACCCTTTTATCTGCTAATTTCAAATGCTTGACTTTCTTGTTTTTATCGACGACATAGACTTCATTTGTCTCAGTATCAAAACCTCTTTCTTTCTTGCCTACATCATTTGCAATAACAAAATCCGCTTTTGCGCTTTTTAGTAAACCATAAGCCCTATCTACCAACACTTTCTGGCTTACGTTATACTCTGCTTTAAAGCCTATCAACAAAACATCTTTCTTAATTCTTTTAATGTTCTCAAATATCTTTGTTGTCGGTGTCAGTTCCAGGTGTAAATTATCTTTACTCTTTATCTTACCTTTTGCTTTATTGTTTATTGTAAAATCAGAAACAGCGGCAGCATGGATCATTACATCCTTATCCTTAATATTTTTTTTAATCGCATTAAACAAATCTTTAACACTATGGATCTTAATATCCTTGAAATGATATTGCGGTTCTACAGAGTTGATGCCCCTGATTAAAGTAACATCTGCACCGCGCAAAAAAGCATCTTCAGCAACACAAACTCCCATCTTCCCGGAGCTTTTATTCGTGATTACACGGACAGGATCAATTTCCTCAGAAGTTGCTCCAGCTGTCACAAGTATCTTTTTCCCTGCTAAATCACTTCTTCTCTCAATTGATACACTAACCCTATCAACAATCTTATCCAATTGCGCTAACCTGCCAACACCTTTGTAGCCGCAAGCTAACTCCCCATACTCCGGAGCAACAAATTCATACCTTAATTTCATCAATTTCCCAACATTTCCCTGCATTATAGGGTTTTTCCACATCTTTACATTCATAGCCGGACAAATCAAAACAGAAGCATTAGTAGCCATAATGCTTGTACTCAGTAAATCATCAGCAATACCATTAGCTACCTTTCCAATGATATTTGCAGTTGCAGGACATACAAGAAACAGATCAGCAGTATCTGCTAATGAAATATGATTTATAGGCTTATTCTTCTTGATATATGCTTTATAGTCCACCTTAGGGTCAAATAAATCCACACTTACTTTGTTACCTGTAGCTTTTTCAAAATCTTTTACATCAACTAATTTAGTAGCACTTTTAGTCATGATTACATTGACATTTGCTTTTAATTTCCTTAGTTTCTTGATTAAATCAAGGACTTTATAGCATGCAATGCTGCTTGTTATTCCAATAGCTATATTTTTTCCTTTTAGAGCCATATAGATAAGGAGAAGAAATAGTGGTTTATAAAATTAATGAAAACAATGCTTATCTTCTGGAAATTTCTCTTCTTTCACTTCCTTAACATAATTTTCAAAAGCTTTCCTCATATCTTCAGCAAGATGACCATATCTTTTAACAAATTTAGGCTTGAATTCATCGAATATTCCAAGCATATCATTTACAACTAAAACCTGTCCGTCGCAATGAGGTCCTGCGCCTATGCCAATAGTAGGTACTGAAAGCATCTCTGTAATTCTTTTCCCAAGCTCTAATGGAATACCTTCTAAGACAATACAATAGCATCCGGCTTCTTCCAGATCTTTAGCCATTTTGATTATTTTGTTGGCAGTTTCTTCTTCTTTTCCCTGCACCTTAAAATCTAAAACGGTTTGAGGCGTTAATCCAACGTGGCCCATAACCTCAAACTTATTATCTACTAAGAATTTTGCAATCTCTGGAGCATTTTCCAGTTTAACGGTATCTGCACCAGATTTAACTAAAGCTTCTGCATTTAAAGCTGCAGTTTCATTGTCATCGTAACCTCCCGCAGGTAGGTCCCCAACAATTAAGGCATTTTTAGCGCCTCTAACAACAGCACCGGTATGTCTTATCATATCATCCATAGTAACGCTTAAGGTATTCTCATAGCCCAAAACGACCATCCCTAGACTATCTCCTATCAGTATTATATCAATCCCTGCTTCATCCATATATTTAGCAGTACTATAATCATAAGCAGTAAGCATAGATATCTTTTCCTTGCCTTTCATGGATTTTATTTTGGAAACTGTGGTTTTCATAAGAGCCAGATTACACTATCTATTTATAAAAGTTTTCTTAGAACAAATAATACTAAACTTCTCTTAAAAACTTTATTTTATTTAGCTGCAATATAATTATAACCAAAACAGTCGCAGTTGCTCCGAGAGCATATTCACCCAGACCAATTGTCAGGCCTATAGCTGCAACAGTCCAGATTGATGCTGCCGTAGTTAACCCCTTTACACGATCTTCTGCTCGGAAAATGGTTCCTGCCCCTAGAAATCCTATTCCGGTTGCAATCCCTGCCATTATTCTGCCAGATTCATCAGGAAAAGCACTTATTGCTACAATCATAAACAAAGCTGCGCCCATACAAACAAGCATATGTGTCCTTAATCCAGCCGGCTTATGTACTTTTTTTCTCTCAAACCCGACTATGCCTCCTGCAATTACTGCAAGAATCAATCTCAGTACAATTTCAGTATCAATTGCCATATGCATGCTAACCTAAGATTCATTTATATATTTTTTGTTATTGTAGTCATTTTCTCTTTTAAATATAAACATATTTAAACCCTAATATTTAGAATAACAGTATGAATCAAAAATTGCTAATATCAGGGGTAGTAGAAGAAGGCAATAAGCGATACTTTCTGGTTGATTTTGATGAAAAATCTGCAAAAAAGTTTTCTGATGTGATTATTAAAAGCAGAGAGTACAGAGATAATGGTTCTAAGCGCCACATGGTCCTAATCCCTGTAGAACTGAATAAGTATGAGGTATTTAAGGAACAAGTTACAGGTTGCATTAAAAAATTAAAAAGAGATAGGTTCTCTAAATTATCTAAGGTCAACTACCCTCTTAATGGAAAACTTATTGCAATGAATATGAGGAAAAGTGTTGAGAAAAATTTTTTGAAAAATAAAGAATTTCATGATTTTATATCAAAAAATGTGAAATCCAACAGGAACGTCATAACTTACGCAACAGAACAAGAAATTAAGAGAAAAATCCTGAGCAAGAAGCCCGTTTTATTCAAAAAATTAAGATCCATGAAACAGAAATTATATGGTAACGACCATCAATGGGAAAAGTTTTTGGAAAAACACGATGTTTCTATAGCTGCAATAATGCCAACTTACAACGAAATTAATTTCGAAAGTAACATTCAGCAGGTTCATAAAGTAAAAGAAAAAGGTTTGCTGAATGAGTTAATAATTACAGATGGGTACTCAAGTGAATATGAACCAAATGATGTCAAACATGATCTGGAAAGAAAAGGTGTAAAGGTTGACTTTTCATTGATAAAACAAAATGGAGCCGGTAAAGGGGAAGCTATAGAAGCTGCTGTAAAATATGCTTTGCTTGAGGGGCATGATTTTGTCATCTGCGTTGATTCTGATGTTTTACCTACTATCAGAAGAGTCTACCCAGATGCACCTCTAAACATGAATATAGAGTTTTTCATCAGAAATTTCATATATAGCATAATAAAAGTCCTAAAAGATAAGGGAAAATCCAGGACAAAAAAAGTGTTCTTTAAGGCCTCATACTTAAGAATGCCTCAACTCAAGAGGAGTCTCGACTTAAGATATGGGCTAGCAAGCTATATCGTAAAAGATTTCTTAAGGAATTTTTTACACTCAAACAAGAATCTTTACCCATTAAGTGGAGAATATGCATTTAATCCTGGTTATTTCTTGGAAAATCTTAATATCAACAGGAAACTATTATCATTAATGAATATATCTAAAAATCAATATTGCGGTGTTAACATACCTTCTGGATTTTGTCTTGAAAATTTTTGGAATGGCATTATTGACATAAAAAATTTGCAGGTTTATTATGTAAATATGTACTTGCACCATCATGGACCAGTAGTTAAGTCAAGCAAGAGGTCGATAGAAGACCAACGGGGCGAAGTGATGACTGGAGTTTATGCTGGTGTCTCAGCTGCCCTCATAAAAAATAAAACGATGAGAGATCTATTCAAAAAGGTACCTTCAGAGATTATTCGATCTGACAGGCCACTCTTGGAAATTAACTATTCCATAAATAACAAAAAATTAATTGTCAACAGATTCAAAATTTGCTAGAAGTTAGTTTATTTTATCATAAATTTTTTCTGTATTTTTACACATCATCCCTACTGAAAACTCTTTCTTTACAATTTCCCTTGATTTATTACTTGCTTCATCTAACCATTTGGCATTGAAAATATTGTCCAAAACAGCATTCGCAATTTCTTTGGGTTTCTTTGGGTTTATTATGATCCCTGTTTTTGCTATTACTTCAGGAATTGCGCCTGCATTTGTGCCAATAACAGGGGTTTTGCACGACATTGCTTCTATAGCGACCATGCCAAATGGTTCACCCCATCTGCTCGGAAAAACATATAAATCAGCAGCGGCATAGAGGGCTATAAGATCTTCTTTTGGTATCCAACCGATTAAGTGGGTGCATTTCAAATTTGATTTCTTGATCATAGCCTTAAGTTTGTCATAATAAGGCCCTTTACCGGAAATTAAAGTGGCTACTCCTTTGCTATCATAATATTTTGCAGCCTTGATTAAGTCCTCATGGCCTTTCTCTTTGGTCAAGAAACCAGTAGAAAGTACTAATTTTTTACCGCTGCATAAATATTTCTTCTTCACCTTCTCTATCATTTTTTTTGATGGGGCTTTAAATTCATTAGTATCGACGCCCAAATAAATAACTTTAATTTTTGATGATGATATCTTGAAATTATCCTTAATCTGCTTTGCAGTGAATTTGCTATTTGATAATATAAATTCGGATTTTTTCATACCTTCCTTTGCTATTTCAAAATTTCTTTTGGATTCTAAAGATGACACTATACCAGTACCATGAGCGGATATGACATAAGGGATTCCTGTCTTTTCTTTTATCAAACTGCAACAATAAGGGAGTATAGAGCAATGGTTAGGGTGCATAATGCTATTTTTGCCCTTAATAAATTTTAATCCAGTTCTTGTAAATATATCAATCAACTTATAAAATTGGTTGTCATTTATTTTACTTATCTTAATATTCCTCTTAACATCTGTCCTTCCCTGGTAAACAGGTATTTGAAACGGAATTTTTGGAGTGTAGATATTTACTCCTTGTATATGCTTCGTCTTCATTCCGCATATCAAATTAACATTATTTTTTCCTCTAAAATAATCCATCAGATATCTCAAATACCTTCCGCTCCCCCTTCCGTAAGGTTGATGCAAAAAAAAGTAGTTTATATCCATTTTAATATCAGAATTTAAATATCACTTAAGTTAATAACAGATTTTCTATCCCTGATCATCTCTATTCTTTGCTCACGGTAATACTTATTAGCTTCATTATATGCTTCAAAAGAGCCTATATCAAACCACACATTTGTAAAGACATGGCCATACACCACTCTCTTTTTGATTAACCATTCAATAAAGTGTCCCAAAGCATCAGGATTATTACCCTCTTCAATATATTCATGAATCAAATGTAGATCTTTTCTTGGAATTATAAAACATCCAGTATTTACCAAACACGTTTTAGGTTCTTTTGGTTTCTCTTTAAAATCTATGATTTTATTGTCTTTATCCAATTTGACAACACCGTACCTCCCTTTTATTTTTTCTTTATCTTTTATATCAAATAACACAAGTACAGGAGCCTTTTTTATATTAAAAAAATTACATACCTCTCTAACAGAAAATTCAAATAGATTATCTCCAGCAATCACAAAAACACTTGATTTGATCTTCAATTTCTTAATAAGGGAGTCTAAAGCTCCTATAGAACCCAGTTTTTCGTCATGGGAATATGTCTTTTCGATAACAATCTTAGTTTTTTTCCTGGTTTGATATTTTGTGAACCATTCCCTAAAATTAAATTCAAAATATGCATTTATCGAGATGATGATTTCGTCAATCACCCTCACAATGTCCATCTTTTCAATAGGATATTCCATCATAGGTTTTCCAGCGACAGGCAGTAATTGTTTAGGCTGATGTTTAGTAATAGGCCAAAGCCTTTTTGCATAGCCTCCTGCTAGAATTATTGCTTTCATTTTTCGTCTCTTTTAACCTCTAAACCCCAACATATGAAAGATTTAATAGTTATAAAAAGCTTTCTATTTAAAATAAACAAAGTATTTAAATAATATTAACAAAAGATTAAATTATAACAAGATGAAACAAATTAAGACAAAAGCTGATTTTTTGATTGAAATTGCTTATGAGATTGTTAATCCACTCGGTGGGGTGTACACTGTACTCGCCACAAAAGCGAAAGAGATTAATAACTACTATAAAGGCAAATATTTTACTGTCGGTCCATATTATCAAAGATATGCCTCTGTTGAATTTGAAGAACAGACACCTATTCCCGAAATTGCTAGGATATTTGAAGAATTAAAAAAAGAGGGGATAATATGCCATTATGGTTCTTGGTTAATAGAAGGTAAACCAAAAACCTTTTTGGTTGATTTCTCTAGAAGGTTAAAGAAAATAAGGCAGATTAGAAAAGATATGTCTAAGGACTGTAGCGTAGATCTTAATTTGATTAAACTCAATAAGCACATGGGACCAAATTATCATTTAAAAAATCCTAAAGATATGGGAGTGCTATTGACTTGGGGTGACTCAACAAATAGATTAATAAAAAAATTGCTAGATTCGAACATGTTTAAAAAAAAGAAAGGTGTACTGCAATTTCATACTGATACTGGCAAACCCATTTTTTCTTTAATAAAGGACTTAAATAAAGGGAATTTTAATGTTGGGTTGGTTACCACATACCACTCAACTAGGTTGGGAAGAACTATAGCTTTGAATAAAGAAAATTTGTATTCTGAGATGAACAAATTTAAAAATGTTGGCAAGAAGAGGGAATATGATTATGGTGGGATAACAGTCCCGGGCCACCAGTTTGAAAAACTAGGTGCTAAATATACAGATGTTTTGACTGCAGTTAGTGAGATAACTGGAAAAGAGACAAGATATATCCTTGGAAGAAGACCTGATATTATAACGCCAAATGGTTTGGATATGGGCAAATTTCCTTCATTAGAGGAAAGAGCAATACTCCACAATAAATCTAAAGAAAGGATCTACAGATTTTTGAATGCATATTTCTTGCCTCATTATTCTGTAGATATGCCTCATTCATTACTTTTTTTCACTTCTGGCAGATACGAATTAACAACCAAGGGTTATGATCTTCTCTTTGAAGCTCTCGCTAAGTTAAATGAAATGCTAAAAAAGGAGGATTATCCGAACAATATTTTTGTGTTTTTATTCGTACTGACTTCAGTAAAAGACTCCAATGAAGAAATACTGCAGAATCTAACTACTTATGATGTGATTGAACATGCCGTAAGGGAAGAATTACCCCATGTGGAAAAAAGGATAATTTCAAGTTTAATCCATGGAAAGGAAATTAAAAAAGAGATTCTATTTGATGAACATTTCCTGATAGAAAGCAAAAAATTAATGCTAAAATTCAAAAAAGGGAAATTTGAAAAACCTCCGATAAGTGCATATAAGGGATTAAAGGAAGATGATCCTATATTGAAAATTTTGTTGAACTGTGGATTAGACAACAGAGAAGATGATAAAGTAAAGGTAATTTTTTATCCATCTCCAGTCTCAGTTACTGATGGCTTATTATCTATGGAATATGACGAAATCATAAGAGGCATGCATCTTGGGATATTTCCTTCGATATATGAGCCTTGGGGTTACACACCATTAGAAGCTGCGGCGCATGGTGTTATGGCTATCACATCCGATGTTGCTGGTTTTGGAAAATTTATCTTAAAAAATAGCGACCAGAGGAAAAAACCTGGCATCTTGGTGTTAAAAACAGAGAATGTAAAAAGAGAGAAAATAATCAACGAATTGGTAGATATGATGTACAGGGTCTCAAAACTTCCTAAGGGAAAAAGAATAGAGAAGAAATTAGAAGCGAAAAAACTTTCTACATTGGCAGATTGGAAAAAATTTTCAAAATATTATATTCAAGCGTATAATTTAGCTATTGAAAGGTTAAATAAAAGGCAAAAGATAAAAAAGAAGTAAATTAAAAAAACAAAGCCTTTTTCTGACGGACTGATTCATACGCATAAAGATACATTCAGCTTTAGGAATGACACCAAGCGAGAAAGCGGGGATTAGAATAGCACCAGTATCAAAAACCCAAATATTTATAAAACAGATAATAACATCTTAAAGAGGGGCATACGGCTAAATAAACAATTTAATTATTCAATATATGTTTTGAAAATGTCAAAAAAAAGGCCATTGAAAAGATCGTTGACAGGGCTGGAGATAGAGTTATCTACATTGAATGAAAAAGGAGAAATGGTCTTTGAAGCGGACAAACTCCTTCAAAAGGTAAGGAAGAAGGATAAAAATGTAGATATTATAAAAGAGAACTCTCAAAATATGATAGAGATTCGTTCTTACCCTTCTACTAAGGTCAGCAACACTGCCTTGAATATGCTGAATAGTTTGCAGTTGGTTTTAGAAGTTGCAGAGCAAAATGATATTGTGCTTTTTCCGCATGGAACTTACCCAGGAAAGTTTATTCCAAGGATCAGGGATGACAAATGGTATCAAGTAAAATCAGGTATCATTGGAAGAAAAAGATTCCTGAATGCCGGGCTTTGCTTCGGTTACCATAACCACTACACGTTGCCAAAAGGTGTATTTGACAAAAAAACCAAGTTTCTAAAAAATCTGGTTAAATCAAAGATAAAAGAAACACTGATTGACAGCTACAACCTGTCAATAGCCATGGACCCTGTGCTGATAGCGCTTTTGCAATCCTCTCCTTTTGTTCAGGGCAAATATATAGCCAAGGATTCCAGGGTCGTAATTTATAGGGGTGACAAAGGTTACAAGTACAATCAATCAATCTACTCAAACCTGCAGCAGTTTGGCTCTCTTCCAAGATATAAGCACACATTGTCTGACTTAAAACTGACTCTAAAAAGCAGATACAATCAATGGAAAAGGATGATGGTAGAGAACGGCTACCACCCAAACGGCCTGGCAAAGCAGACAAACATTCTCCATTTTGGCTGGAACCCTGTCAAAATAAATAAGTTAGGAACATTAGAGCAAAGGGGTATGGACATGAATCACCCAAAGTATGTTATTGCTACCTCGATGCTGTTAAAATTCGTGCTCATGAACGTGCAGAGAAACTTTTTGAAAGTTATTCCATCCGATATTGGTGTTAATGAGCCATTTAAGCTGGAAGGAAACATTTTGTACATTCCCCCTTATGCACATCTTAAAAACAAGCTTCAGGTTTATGCTGCATATGATGGTTTGGAAAACAAGGAAATTGTCAATTTATGCAGAAGATTCCTAAATTTCGCAAAGTCTTGCACTAAAAATGAGTACATGCCTGTTTTAAAGCCTATTTACGATTTATTCTCTCAAAGAAAGACAGTCTCAGATAAGATTATCCAAAGGTTCAAGAAAAGAGGCTACACTAAAAAAGACATTGTTCCTAATGATGTATCAGCAGAGGTTGCCTTAATGAGCTGCAACCAGCTGTTTAATGAGGTCGAAAAGACCAAAAGTCATGTTAAAAATCTTATTTGATGCTATTATGATAAAGAATAATTTTTCCAGGTTGATAAATAAAAGTTTATTCAATATATGGAGATACAGCTACTTTTATCCTAAAATTAAAAAAGAAAATCAATTGACATTAGGAGAAGGCTGGACAAAGGAAGTCGAAATAAAAAATATTACAAAAAAATTTCATTTAAAGCACCTTTACTTTAAGAGGGAAGATCTAAACCCGACTGGTTCTCACAAAGATAGGTTCTCTGCATATATAGTTTCCAAGATGCTTAATGAAAGAAAAAACAAAGCAGTCATACCTTCTTCTGGAAATGCAGCTATATCTGCAGCAGCATACTGCAATCTAGCGAATATAAGATTGACTGCAGTTGTCAGGCCTGATATAAATAAAGTAAAGCTTAAACAGCTTAAGAGATATAAACCAGAAATAATAAAGACAAATGATGTTATAGGAAAAGCAAAAGCACTGGAAAAGAAAGGACTTACAAACTTGAGGCAATCATCAAATCCTCATTCAAAATATGGGTACATGTCCATTGGTTTTGAATTGTACGAAAAGATAGGGTTAATAGATGCTATCTTCCTTCCTGTAAGCAGTGCTGCAACTTTATTGGGCATATACGAATCTTTCCTTGAATTAAAAAAAATGAGGCTCATAGACAATTTACCTAGAATCGATGCAGTCCAAACAGAAGCCGTTGCGCCGATAGCAGGCTCTTTTCAAACTTTCAAGGAAAAAAAGAAAAGCATTGCCGATGGAATTGTAGCCAAAGATCCTCCTACCAAGAATACAGCGATAAAGGCCATTAAACAAACAAACGGCTCTGGTTGGGTTGTATCTGACAAAGAGATTTTAGAAGCATTGCATATCCTAAACAAGAATGGCTTAGACACTTCCCCTGAAGGTGGGGCTGCATTTGCAGCAGTTATGAAAGCATCAAAAAAGGAAAAAGCTGGAAAAGCAGTTTGCCTCCTAACTGGCAATGCCTCAAGATGGTAGAATTAAAAAAATATTCAAAAGATAATGCCAATTTTGACTTATTATTAAAATTTTTAAAAAGTGTTGAAAAAGAATTTACGCCTCCCTTAACAAGTTATATGCCTCTAAAAGATTATCTTAAAGGATTGACGGAAAAGGGTGAAATATTATACATTATTGAAAAAAATAAGATTATTGGGCTACTAGGTTACTTTGAATATGATAAGAGATATAATTCAGCATATATAAGGATTATTGTTATGAATAAAGAGCATAGGGATAAAAATTATGGCAGACTTCTTTTGAAAGAATGCCTAAGTGATTTAAAGAATAAGGCTTCTGCTGTAAAAATAACCAGCTGGTCTACAAATAAAAAAGCAAGATTATTTTATGAGAAATATGGATTTAAATTAATCAAACACAAAATTGACGATAGAGGTAAAGGAATAGGAACATTGATTTTTAAAAAAACTTTATAGTCTTAAAGCATAATCTCCGCCCATAGGATAAAAATGGAAAAAATAGAAAAAGATTTTGATGAGATTATTCTTAAAGATAAAAGTAAGTTCATTAATAAGTATAAATGGATGTCTGGGGAATTTAATAAAAAAAATTTAAGAGTGAATGATAAGATCTTACCTTCGTATTTTAAGCCTTTTTTTATAAGTACGGACTTTGAAAAAAGAATAAAAATTTTTTCTGAAACGGTCAATCATATACTCAAAAAAGTTACCCGGTTGTGTGTCGAGAAAGAAAATTTCAGATCTCTCTTACTGAATAATGATGTTCTGGAGGAGTTGTTTCTCGCAGATCCAGGCTATGATAAAAACACTTTCATTATCAGGCTGGATACTTTCATTAGAAATAACAATATCAAAGTTATAGAATTTAACACAGACAGCCCGGGAGAACATGGAAGAAGCGATCTACAGAATGAAATTTTTTTAAAAAGCGGGGTAATGAACGGCTTAACGAAAAAATATAAAATAAATAAGGTTTCTATAGTTGCTTCTCTTTTAGATGGTATCCTGGATTGTTACAAAAATTTTGGAGGCGAAAATAAGAAACCTGTTATAGCAATTACCAGCTGGAAAAGCCCACCATCATATTACCCAGAACATGTTATTATTAAGGACTTTTTTAACAAGAAAGGAATAAAAACAATCATATGTAGCTTAGACGAACTAAAATATAAGAGAGGAGCGGTGTTCTATAAGAGTACAAAAGTAGATATTGTTCATAGGAGGGTTGTCTCTGAGGATATTTCTAGAAACATAACAAAGATAAAGGATTTTATTCGAGCATATGAAAATGGAGACGTATTTGTTATTAATAATTTCAGATCTATTCCAGCAGGAAATAAAAAACTTTTATCTTTTTTGCAACAAAAAATCTTTGATAATTATTTAACAAATACTGAAAAAAGTATAATAAGGGAAAATATTCCCCAGACCATGGATTTTGACAATGAAAATGCCTACTACAAAGGCGAAAAAGTGGATTTAAAAAGGTTCCTTGAAAAAAATAAAGGAAGATTTGTGATTAAACCTAATGAAGGTTTTGGGGGGAAAGGAGTTTTTGTGGGAAAGGAGTGCAGCAAAACAAAGTGGCAGAAAATTATAAAGAAAGCTTTTAAAGAAAAAACCTATGTTGCACAGGAGTTTATTAAGTTCCCTACTATGGATTTTCCAATTGTTAAGAATAACAAAGTTGTATTTGAAAAAAGAAATCTGAATATCAACCCATTTGTCATTAATGATAAATTTGTCAGTTGTTTGACCAGAGCATCCCCTTCTTCCATAATCAATATCAGCTCAGGTGGAGCGATGGTGCCTACTTTTTTCTATAGGAAAAGAAAATAGTTAGGAAATCAACTTAACTTAGAAATTGAATCAAATATATGCTTCATAAATTCACGTTGCGTTTTTTTCGATTTTGAACTCTTGTATGCGGAATCTATTACAGGGTTTGATTCAAGTTCTGTTACAATAGGTTTATTTTTTTCATCAAAAATCATATCGACTGTGTACAACCTAGGACCATATCTTTTCATTCTTTTATCTATATTTTTTACAATATTAAGTACTTCTTTGGGCAATTTTTTCTTGTTGATATGGGTAACATAACCGCCTTGAGCTATATTTGCAATAAGGCCTTTCCTTGGCCTTCTGACATATGCATGGTCGATCTTATTTGATAAGGTGACGATCCTCAAATCATGAACTCCCTTTATTCCCAGTGTTTTAATGCCATTAGAGGAATCAATAAATTTTTGCACTATGGTATTTTTTCTAACTTCAGGCAACTTATTTCTTTTAACAATTTTTACTTCCAATCCCATAACTCCAAACCTTGGCTTGAGGACTATTTTTTCAGAATCTAGCTTCTTGACAACACGCCTGAGTTCGCTTTTATTATGAACCAAAAAATTCTTGTCCATAAATTTATTAAAAATTTTAGAGCACAAGTATTTATCCCAGCATATTCTGTTAAGTTCAGGATTGTTAAACATACTTATTTTCTTCATAAATTTTTTTTTATTTTTATTTCTTTTTTCGCTCTCCCAAGACCTGTCAAAGATTATGTCTACCTTCTGGTCCCTTACAACATTAAACTTTCCATGGCTGTATTCATAAGCTTTCTTGAATTTTCCATTTCCATAGTACTTTCTAGAGCTGATTATGACTCTGAATCCTTTTGACTTTCCAATCCTTGAGAAAAGAGCATATGAGTCCTTCGCTATTTTTATCTTTTTCGTTAGTTTTCTTTTATGCCAATTCTGCTCATTCCAAAAAAATACACCAAGTGTTTTCATTTTTATACCAAAAAGAAGGATTACTTCAAAACCTCAGGCAAATCCACTTCCTCAAACTCAATAATATCTTTCTTAGTATTTAATGGCTTCCAAAAGCCTTCGTGCTTGAATAACTTTAATTTAAGTTTTGGAAAAACATCAATCTCAAGCATTCCTTTGTCAGGCAAAGATTCCAGCATCTGTTTTTTATTTAACAAATACCACCCGCAACTTACCCAATCCTTAAGTACCGGTTTTTCTTCGAAAATAGCATAACCGTCTTTTTCCGTTATTCTTCCAAAGGGCAATTGTGGATGTACCACACAGATTGTATTTTCTTTAAGTTCCTGCAATCCTTTAATATCCATATCCGAGATATCATCACAATTCAATACCACAACAAATTCAGAATCGCATTTGCTCAATGCAAGTTTCAATCCACCGGCAGTCCCTAAAAGATCCTTTTCAACTGTAAAATCTATTTGTTTATTCTTATAATTCTCTTTGACATAATCAATCACTTCTTCAGCCTTATGTCCAATAGCTAAGACTATCTTTTCAATACCCGATTTAAGTAAATAATCAAGTTGCCAGGCTAAGATAGGTTTTCCTTTAGCAACTACTAAAGCCTTTGGAAGTTCACTCTCCATCCGGTTTCCCTTTCCGCCTGCGATTATTACAGCGTCCATATTCAAAGAGGATAAATTATTCATTTAAAAGGTTTTAGTTTAGAAATAGTGCTGGCAATCAACAAAGGAAAAATCAATGTTGCATCTGCAACTATCTTGACTCTTGAAGCGTTTGGCTTTATCTTCGCCCAGCTTATTGCTTCTTCCTGGTTGCCACCCGAATCAGAGCCATCATATTCGTTCGCTGTAGTGATATAAATTGAGTGTTCAAAACCTTCCCTGAATATAGCAGAATTAAGTAAGAAATGCTTTGCAATTCCACCTCCTAAAACAATGCATCCAGCTTTATTAGTGTTCTGTAGCATCTTTGTAAGCATAAAATTATCTTTTGTGACATCTATAGCAAATTTAGGGTTTTTTCTTTTGAAGAATGTTGTTAAGTCTCCCATCGCTCCATCAGTTATTCCTGGGCAGAAAACAGGAATCTTGTTCTTTGCAGCCCAATATAAAAATGATTTTTTATAATTTTTCTTTGTCAATTTATGCTTTGCAATATATTTGCCCATCTCATTTGTAACTTCATATGTGCCTGGAATTCCTTTGGATTCTTTCATCAGTTTTTTAAAAAAATCATTAAAGAACCTTTCAAAGTACAGGTAACGATCCATTGGAGCTAAAATATTCCCAATCCTTCCGATGGATTCGTCTAGGAGAAATTCTCCTTTGATATCAAAAGTTCCGAGATGGAATGGTTTTATGCATTTTATTATATCTTCCTCTAAAGAAGCTGCAGTGGTTGTTATTCCATCTATTAATTTGTTTTTGACTAAGAAAGCTATAATTTCCCTGTTGCCAGAGCTTACCATATTCCCTGTAAAAGACATCCAGATAGCGAGTTTCCCTTTTTTCTTCTCCTCAATCATCCTAGAAAAAATATTAAATGCAGCACCTAAATTAGAGCCCTGGAAGCCCATGTTTTGATAGCTATCGATAAATTTCCTGAAATCAAATTTTTGATCAAAATCATAGCCTTCTATCTTAGGAAAACTTTCCATATTCATGTAATTCTTCAAATGACCTTTCCACTTCGGATTTTTTTGATATATTGACATTTTTGCACCTTTAGTTTATTTTTATTAATTAAAATAATAATTAAAAATCAAATAAGCATATATTAATGAATAATAAAATTAGAGAATTCCTTATGCACCGAACTTACGTACATTATCCATACCTTAAACTAACTCAATAACCTTTATAAACGTTTTTGTTTTTGTACGTTCCCGTACAACAGGATATGGGGTGATGTTCGCTTCGCTCAATCACCCGAGACTGTGGCAGTCTCGGGGTATCGAAGATACCCCAATACGCTGTTTTACGGGCGCGTAAAAATGCTAATAGATATACACTCACATCTGGACCATGAATATTTCAAGGACGATATAGACGCAGTCATAAAAAACGCAAAAAAAGCAAATGTAAAGGTAATCCTTACTGCTGGCATAAATCCAGAAACCAATAAGGAAACTTTGGAATTGGCAGAGAAGTATGATATTGTTAAAGCATGTCTGGGAATCTATCCTGTACAATATGATACAATAAAAAATATTTCCAATAAAAAAAATACAATAAATAAAAATAAAATAATTAATATTGATAATGAAATAAAATTTATTGAAAACAATAAGAAAAGCATTGTAGCTATTGGAGAAGTTGGATTGGATTATAAGGAAGGTAAAAACAATGAACAA
Source organism: uncultured Methanosarcinales archaeon (assembly GCA_964469645.1). Taxonomy (GTDB): domain Archaea; phylum Nanobdellota; class Nanobdellia; order Woesearchaeales; family GW2011-AR4; genus JACPJP01. The sequence goes on from CAYXZV010000002.1 coordinate 42,794, forward strand.
AAAGAATTGTTTGAAAAAATCATTTCTTTGGCTGAGAAATTAAAAAAACCGATAATAGTGCATTCAAGAAAAGCTGAAAGCGATTGTATAGAAATGTTACAAAGCTCAAAATTAAAAAAAATAATAATGCACTGCTTTTCAGGGAAAAAATCTTTAGTAAAGAAAATAGTTGATAATGGCTGGTTCTTGACTGCTCCAACATGCATAACAAGAGCTTCGCAATACCAGGAAAACGTTGAATTATGCCCCATAACACAATTATTCTGCGAAACGGATGCGCCTTACCTAAGCCCATTCAAAGGAGATAAATTCCAAAGAAACGAGCCTGCATTCATCATAGAATCATACAAAAAGCTCGCAGAGATAAAGAAGATGGAATTTGAAGAAGTTGTTAAGAATGTCTGGATGAATTGGCAGAGGGTTTTTGGGTGAATTACTATCCTTGACCCATCCCGTGTAAAACAGTTCTAACCTGAGGCAAGTGATGATCTTGCAGATATCCGTCTGGTGCATCAATAACTTGAACACCATACTCTGTAACATGCCGCTCAAGTACGGATCCACTACCAATCAAAACTATGCTAGGATGTTGTTCTAAACCTTCTTCCATTCCCTGCAGGACAGCAGTCTCCAAAACTCCAGTATAATCCGCACCTAAGGTATTGATTAAAAGACCCCTATAGCCTCCTCTTGAAACTAAACTTTCAGCACCAAGACTCCCAAGAAAATCATTTGCTCTCCCAACAGTTAATAAATCTGATGAAGGTAAACCTAACCCAGATAATTCTTGCTTTAATAGCCTAGAATTTTTTACTTCTCTCTTAGTATCCGAATCAAAATGAATTATAGACATTGCTTTCCACTCCAAATTTTTATCTATACTAGAAATCAATCTCCATTTTTAAACTTTTCCAATAGTAACTATTCCAGAATTACTAAAAAACTAAGAAATAACAAGATTCTCATTAACAGAAGTAATAAAACCATCTTCTGTGCTATTCAATGACAATCTTATGCTTTTCTCTATATCAAGATCTCTGAAGGTTTTCGGGCTTACATCAACACTTCCTACTTGCTTCTCACCAGATCCAATTGTAGCTCCAGTATACTGTCCTCTGCTTCTTAATTCCCAGCTTTCATCCATCTTAGAATCATAAACAAAAACGTCTACAACTGGTGTTAGGTTATTTTCCTTACCATTTTCAATCGTAAAAATAATTTTACTTATGTATCCGAGATCATCATCTGCATCAACTACCTCTGAATTGATATTATCAATGTCTAATGAGATGGATCCGGACAATTGCGTTTCTTCTTCAACTGTTACATTTGCAACAGTTTCTTCAACTTCCACACTTTCATTGGTTTTGTTCTCTACCTTGACAGCAGCGGCAGTAATAGCTTGGTCCTGAACTCCGGAATCTCCTCCATTATGAAAAAAAGAAAAATCTATGGCTACAAATCCAGCCAAAACAAGAATTATTCCAATATATGCAACTCTTTCAACACTTGAAGGGCCTTTATCAATTTCAATTCTTCTCCTAGGTGCTTCCACTATTTTTTCTTCTTTCAAGGCTTTTTCTGCTTTCTTATATCTTTCCTTAAGCTCTTCATCATGAGTTACGACTTTCTTAGGAGTTTCTTTTTTAGAAGTTTCTTCTTTACCTTCTACTTTATACTCAAAATCCTTGAAAATGTCATTAACGTCGTCTTCTTTCATCTTTACAATTAACTTTGGATAATTTATATTTAAATTTATTGAAAATTTCGACTAATTTAATAGAAAACTTTATATTCTTAAAAATGCAGAGTGATAGTAAATAGTTCAAAATGAAAATTACCATAGATACTAAAGAGGATTCACATGAAGAGATCCAGAAAGCTATCAAGCTTCTTTCTTCTTTAATTCCTGGGGAAGTCATGAGCAACTCCGGAGATCTATTTGATGGTGACAGCCCAAGCTTAGATGCTAACAAAAGTTCTGATATTTTTGGTGATGATACACCTAGCAGTCCTTCTGAAAGCTCTGATGATAGCAGCTCTTCATCTGGTTCAGGAGGTGGAATATTCAATATGTTTGGTGGCAATTCAGGAGATAGCGGAAGTTCTGAAAGTACAATAAGCGAGGATACAACCGAAGAAACAACAGATAAAGAAGATATAACCATAGATACACCAGAAGTTGAAGAATATCGTTAAATCTCTATAATTTTTCCCTTTTTGCCGACATTAATAACTTTAGTCTTGCCAATCTTTTCTTCAATACCTTCAGCTTCATGAACGTGACTGCAAAGCAAAATATCCGGATGAAATTTATCTATAGCTTTCTTTACACCAGTACTTCCTGGAAATATTTCTGTAAATTTCTCCATCTTGCTTTCTGAAGGATGAACATGGGTAGCCATTATTTTTTTGCTTAAATATTTAATTTTCCCAAAGCCTTTTTTCAATAAATCATAGATCTCATCTTCTTCCAATTGAAACAAGCCAATATTTGCCCCACCGCAACCGAAAATACCTACATCTTTGTATTTGACAGAATAACCATGAATGTTTTTGACGCCATACATCTCTGCAAGAAAATCTGCTGTAGCAACAGTTTCGTGATTTCCGGGCAAAAGCAAAACTTTCTCTTTTCTTTTCTTAAAAGGGCCAATTATATTATCTGTTGATTGCTCCATCATTGTTAAATCCCCACAAAGAATTACTAAATCAACTTTCTCTTTCTCTGCCCTTTCAGCTAGTTTCTCAGCTAGTCCAGTATCTCCATGAATGTCGCCGGCTGCTAAAATCTTTAGTTTACTTTCTTTCTTTTCTTCTTTGTCTTTCATTTTTTGTTATTCAATTACTTCTCTCAATATCCTATGAACTTGGTAAACCTTCAACCTCCTACTTGAATCAATACGTACTATAGCAGCTTGGGAATTAACACCATCACTTTCTTTAGCTGCTTCCAAAGAGGTACGCATTTCTCCATCTGTTAGGCCTAACATTGCTTCAAGCATTGATTGGTCTCTATGACGAATTATTTCATGCATTGAAGGATCTCTATAACGATCTCTTAATGAATAAAAAATATGGTGAAAAACTTGGCAAAAAGCTCTTTCAATTTGTTCTTGTCTGACTGACCATAATCTTTCATAGTATTCTTGCACATTACCCAATTCTTTGAGCGAAGACCAATCCAAAAAAGGGTTTCGTACATCCATAATGGCAGCTGCAACTTGCCTGCTTCTTTTTGAATGATATCTTGGTTGATATTCTGTCATTTTTAACACTTAGTTAGAAATATTGATTTAAAAAGGTTTGCTATCCTCTGTTTGAATGATGCGCTGGATGGTCGTGGCCTTCCATCTTACGCATCTTAAGGTGCTCTATATGTCCAATCTTCTCTTTCAAAAACTTGTTCATATTGAAGCCATAACGTTCTATCATCATAGACGCATGATGCCCACCTAAGAAATGAGGCATTAACGCATAAGATGCACCTGTCTCATAAAGTTGTATTGCATCATCTATTTTATGGGCAGCGACTATTATTATAGAGTCTTTGCTGCAGTTCTTAATATGGCGTATAAGCAGGACATTGGTCTCAAGACTTGGTATTGTTGAAATAGCCATCTTTACTTTGTGCAAATTCAATCCTTGCAACAACTCTGAATCAGAAGCGTCACCATAAATACAATCAATATTCTTGTTTTTTAAGGCCTTTATCGTGTCAGGATTATAGTCAACCACAAGAAATTTTTTCCTGATTTTTTTGAATGATTCCAAAAACGAATAGCCTATCCTATTGTAACCGAAAAGCACTATATCATATTCTTTTGTTTTGTCATAACCTGATTCGTCCGCTTTCTTGTCTTTTCTCTCAAATATTGAAAGATATCTTGATATTAGGGGATAGATTTTGTTTGAATACATTATGAAGTAAGTAGAGCCTGCCATTGTTATCAATCCTATTACCGTCACCATCGAAAGTATTTCTATTGACAAATGCCCGACTTTAACCCCTAATGCAACTAGTATCAAAGAAAATTCACTTATTTGCGCAACTGTAAGGCCTGCTAAAAAGCTATTTCTCTTTGTATAGCCCATCCAACCCATCAGAACCATAACAATAATGGGGTTCCCAATCAGGATGAACAATGAAAACAGGATTATAGGAAAAATAAACTGGGTTATATTCTCAAAAACCATTTGCGAACCCAATAAAACAAAGAACATTATGACAAAAAAGTCCCGTAATGGTTTCATTTTAGACATTATCTCGTATCGGTAAGGGCTTATTGACAAAACAACCCCTGCTAATAAGGAGCCTATTTCTATTGAAAAATTAAAAAAGTTGAATAGGGAAGCAAGGGCTAATGCCCATCCTATTGAGAAAAGCAAAAGGAACTCCTGGGACTTTGCCACATACGATGTTATTTTCGGCAGCAAAGCCAATCCGATAAAAATAAGGAAAGCAAAAAGCGAAATGCCAATTACAAATGACTCAAAAGCCTCGCCTATAAAATTTGCATCGTTAGAAAGAGAAGATATGGCCATAAGCATTACCACTGCAATCAGATCCTGTACAATAAGAAACCCTACAGATATTCGCCCATAAAGCGTATCGACATCATTTTTGTCAGACAGAAGTTTCATTATTATTATTGTGCTGCTGAATGTCAAGGCTATAGAAATGTATACGGATGCTATTACGGAAAATCCCAGCGCAATGCTTATAAGAAATCCAATCAAAGATGTAAAAACTACCTGGCCAATGCCTGTTATAAGCGAGACTTTCCCTACATCCTTTATAACTCTTGGATTCATATTTAAGCCAACCATGAACAAAAGCAAAGCCACGCCTATCTGCGCAAAAGTTGCTATGGCATCTTCTGAGTGCACTACATCAAGAAAATACGGGCTTACAATTATACCTGTCAGGATATAGCCAATAATAACTGGCTGCTTTAACAGCTTGACAATACTTACCACAACTATTGCTACAAATATTATAATACTCAACTCTATGAATACATTAGTAACGGCCATCAGCCCAGCACCTCTATTTTTCCGTTATCCATTTTTTCTTTCCTATTCCGCTCTGTTAATTTTAATTCAATAATATCATTATCCTTTAGTTGTTGGATTAATTCTTCTTTTGTTATTCTCATCAATGAAGCTAAATCATCAAGATTCATTTTTTTACCTTAAGTACAAATCCATCTTTATGTTTCTTGAACTCAATTTCTGCGCCTTTATCTAAGCCTTCATAGTCTGCCAAAACCTTGGGAATAGTGACTACGAGCTGTCCAGACGGTAATTTTTGTACTTTCACCATTTTAATAGTATTTTTAATAGTTTTTTAGTAATTTTTAGTAATATTTGATTTAATAGTATTTAAAGTTTTCCGTTCTGCACTACCATAATATTTATATATCTGTATAAGAGATAATAACATCCAAAGAGGTGTATACATTGAAAAGCAGATTATCCGCGTTAAGCGTAATTCTATTAATTATATTCAGCCAGATTGTTCTTGCACAAAATTCTGATTTTAGAACTGAAGAAAGATTTGAAGATGATAG
>CAYXZV010000002.1:48466-86189 GCA_964469645.1 uncultured Methanosarcinales archaeon
GGTCCAAGATATGAAAACAAAGAAGAGATGCTGTTTGGAAGATTATTTCATTTAATTGAAGATGATATAAATGAATTTGAAATGATGAAGCTTTGCGGCACACCTGATAGGATTGCTGATGTTGTCATTGACAAAGTAAAAGGCCGTATAGGAGATATTTCTAACGCTTGCTCTGATATTGAAGAAGAAGAGATTGAATGCAGAGAACATGTAACTGAAGGCTGCTCACATATTGGCCAGCCTGATTTAAGGTATGCCAGAGACGAAAGAGAAAAAAAGGAGATGCAGGCTTATGCATGCCCTCCAAACAGGGATTTGATAGTTGAGCTTTGTGTTGATAACTCAATGGAATGGATTGATGACAGGCTGCAATATCTGGAAGAAGATTGTGAATTTGAATGGCAACAGTATGGTGGCGCTAGAGACACAGAATGTGAAAGACTTGAAAGGGAACAATTTTGCGAGGAAAGCAAGTTCATTGAACAATGCTTAGACAGACATAAGCCTTTTCAAGTTGAATGCCCTGACATAAGGCCTCCTCATTGCCCTAATGGATATACATAGAAGAAGAGTTTGATGATAATGGCTGTTTAATAAATTCCTTTTGTATTGAACACGAACAAGAATGTGATGATTATTTTGATCCTGTATGCGGTGATGATGGTGTAACCTACCATAATTCCTGTAAAGCAGACAAAGCTGGAATATCTTATACATATGGAGAATGTGAACGTGTTTGCCCAAGTGTTTACGAGCCTGTATGCGGTGATGATGGAGTTACATACCATAATGATTGCGAAGCAGACAAGGTAGGAATTCCATATACATATGGAGAATGCCAGCAGTGCCCTTTTACAGAAGAAGAAGCCAATAATATGGAAAATGACTGCATAAATAATAATGGTGCTCCGCAAAAAGTCTTTCAAAATGGATGCATAATTGATGTCAGATGCGAACAGACAACTCCTCAATGCCCAATCTCAGATGATGAAGTTGAAAGGATGCACAATGATTGTCTAGCAACTAACGGCAATCCGGAAAAGGTTTGGGATGGTGACTGTGTTACAGATGTTCTATGCCACGCTAATACAGATGCTACAGGTAACTCAATAACAGGCAATGTTATAGGGATCTCAGGAGCATTTACATATGAAGAAGCAAAAAGGCAATGCAAAGATGAATGGAGGTATGAACAAGATTATTGTCGCGATTTAAATGAACGATGTGACAAAGATAATTTTGTAAATCAATGCATCCAAAGGGAAAAAGAAAATCTCGAATTTGACATTGAAAACTCAAAAAGGCAATGTGAAAGGGATGCAGATGTACAGATAAGGCACTCAGACAGGGAATGTTCAAGGATGGATGTTGAAAGGCAAAGATGCTTTGAGGATGGTGAAAGGCAATGTGCAGAAAGGACAGGCCTTGCAAGTGAATGTCATGAAACAATGACAGAAGATAATTTTAGAGCCTTTATACTAAAAGAAGCTGAAAAGCATTGTAAGTTTGTCCCTTTCCTGAAAAAAGATGATGACTTCTCAAAATATGACAGGATGGAGATTACTTTAGCTGTTTTAGATACCGTAACCGAAGATGATATTTCAAAACTTAGCTCAATTGTTGAAGAGCTTGAAAGAAGATTTGAGCTCGACGGAAAAATAATTTTTGATGGAATGATAGATCCTAACAATTTTGTCGATATCAAAAGACTTAATTTTGTTGTTGATGCCAAATTAAACGCGCCTGAGTCTTCTGATAGAGCAAGAGACAGAAAAAGAGAGATAATCTCAAGGCTTGATCCTCAAAGGGTTGTTGAAAAGCTTCTGGAAATAAGAGAAACAGACATATCAAGCGAATATAAATATTTAGTAGAAGATAGGGCCAGTGATTTACTGGAAGCCTCTGACGAAATAGATGAAGTTGAAGAAAGTGAGGAAAGCAAAGGTCTTGGCTATAAGATAAAACTATTCCTAGGTTTTGCAAAAGATTCAGAAGAATCTGAAATTCAAAGCTTGGAAAGAAGCAAACAGCGTTTAGAGACATCCATCTCGACATTAAGCCAGCTTGTAGACACAATCCCTGATGATATAGCAAAAGCAATCCTCAAAGCACAGGTAGAGGACTTGGAAATGCAGAAAGCAGACATGGATGATTTAATCAAAAGCAAACAGAGAAAAGCTGCAGGATTGTTAAGATTATTTGGGTTGTTTGGTTAGGGTTTTATTCTTTTTATCTCCTCAACCATATCACTTGCCAAATAACTAAAACCTTTTTTCTTCTTTAACAGAATATCTCCTATCAAACCGTTAAAATAAGCTGCATTTATTGCTGATTGCATTAAATCCTTACTTTGAGCCAGAAAACCAGCAGTTAGTCCAGCAAGAACATCTCCAGTACCGGCTTTTGACATCCCTTCATTTCCGGTTTTATTAAACAATGTCTTATTCTTTGAGATTATCACATCAATTGGGCCTTTTAACAAAACAATATTATCCTTTAAATATTTTTTAAAATTGCTTTTCTTTAATTTTGAATTCTTGAGCAGCATGCTAAACTCTTTATGATGCGGTGTAAGTATAGCATTATGGACATCCTGCAACTTTATTTGTTTTAATGCATCCGCATCAATGACTTTTAAATTCTTGATCTTGATTATTCGTTTCAAAAACTGTTTTGTTTCTTTTCTTACACCCATCCCATTTCCAATCAAAACAACATCATACTTTTTTGCAAGTTTTTCTATCTTACTGGCATGGTTTAAAGAGATATAATCACCTTTTAATTTAACAGTAACAAGGTCTTGGCTCAAAGAATTGACACACCATGCAACCTTTTCCGGAGCCGCAATCGTAACCCAATCTACTCCAGATCTTAATGCTGCTAGGCCAGCCAAAGATATTGCTCCAATGTAATATTTACTACCCCCAACAACAAGAACTTTTCCATTATCTCCTTTTTTGCTTGATTTCTTTCTTTTTGGCAGCTTAATTTCTCTTTTTGATATGTATTTCATTTTTTCATTAGTTCAATAATTTTTATTTTTAATCATTATATATTGTTATTTTATTTCATTGAATATTTTTTATTGTGCTAGAAAAATTCTTCGAATTTTTCGGCACACCAAAAATTCCTTTGGAATTTTTAAGTGTTTTAGTTTATTATTGGACTTTTTTACTTTGTTCCTTGATCCCAATATCAACAACAATAGTCTTATCTTTATAGCCTTCCAAACCTTTCTTGAGATCATGCATTGTTATCAATAAATCGGGTTCAAAAAATACATTTGATTTTTCCCCTGTATCCGGATTAACTCCGGAAGGAACATCCACTGAAACCTTAAAGGCTTTCGTTTCACTAAGTTTACTGATTAAAGTTGCTAAGGGATCTTTTATCTCTCCATAAATTCCAGTACCGAAAATAGCATCAATTATAACATCATAATCAGAAAAATCCACTGCTTCCAAAGACAGCATTTGTATTTTCTCATTGTTTTCTATCTTCTTGAAATTTACCTTGGATTCTTCTTTCAATTTGGAATCATCTCCGACAAACAGAACATCAACCTCTGTATCATCAGCTAAGCGCCTAGCAGCAACAAAACCATCTCCACCATTGTTACCATGATAAGATACAATAAGAATCCTTTTATCTTTCAGCTCAAATTTTTCTTTCAGAACATTATAAATTGCTTTACCTGCATTTTCCATAAGTACAACTTTAGGAATCTTGCTATTATCCTCTAAAACCTTCATTTCTTGTGTTGATATCATTCTCGGTAAGAGCTATTCTAGGTATTTATAATATTAGTGGTTCTGCAAAAACTCATCAATCTTCTGCTTAGCATTCAGATTATCATCAAAACCTTTAATTAATTCTTCTTTGCTGTCAATATAACCACTTTGCTCAAGAAAATCAGTAAAATCTACCTTTTCAGCATTCTCAAACCTCTTAAGAAATAAATTATAAGGATAATTAATAGCAGGTCTTAATTTCTTTTGCCTCATTAATCCTACTATGGTCCTGTTGACCCATTCTGTTATGTAATCAAACTGTACAGCATTCTCAAAAGAGCCATCCGGAAAAGCTTTAGAAAGGAATTTCACCATATCATCATAGGTTTCGGGTATTGAAGGCATTAATTCATCCATACCATCACAAGTTCCAAACATATTATTTTTTGTTGGCTTATTTCCAATGTCTAAGAATGGCCCTTTATTGAATGGGAATAACCTGCATATGTAAGCTCTTTCTGTATGATATAACTTACATCTTTTATCCTGTAAAAAAGGACAACCATCAGCATCCATAAAATAAGTAACAATTATTGCTTTATTAGAGTTTAAATCTAAAATTCCTCTCAAAGGAAATATTTTTCCATCAACTTTCACTTCCTTCTGCCATTCTTTGAAACGCGAAGCTTCCCAATCCCATAATGGAAAAGACATCTTCTCTAAAGGAACTAACTGGACTAAAGGCAGTTTACCAAAAGCCATCTCTTTGATGAATTCCGAATCTTCCCTGGGCATCATGCCCCTAATATGGCTGCAACAAGTTCCGCATTGATTGCATTTAAAGACTTTTTCCGGCTGAATTACGTTGAGTTTCATTTTGAACTATTAATTGTTCACAGATATTCCAAATGGAACCTTGAAAAAATTGTTTATTTTTTCATTGTTTTCATCCTAATTTAAAATTTCCAGCAGGTAAACTCCTTATTATATCGTCCAAGTTTAAACCTTTTCCTAGTTTATAATTGATTTTCTTGGCAATGGAACTTACCTTTTCATCACCTTGCTTTAGAACAAGGTATTTCTTGCAGTTTTTCTTCACAGATTCCAAAGGCCCGGACATTATTGCTCTGTCTTTTGTCAATCCTATAGCTAAGTTTACTTTGTTTTCTATGTAATTGGTTTTTCCATAAATCATAAATGCACCCTTGCTCATGTATTCTCCTGATCTTGCTTTCTTAGTCACTTGGTCTGGTTTTACATACAAAACATCAGTTGCTTGTAATCCTAATTTCCATACTCTTGAGAATGTGCATGTGGCATCTGCAGCTTCTTTTATTGTAGATTTGGGTATTTTCTTGCTTTCAGATTTGATAACAAAGAAAGGGCTTCCAGCCATGTCTGTATGCAGGACTAAATCTCCGGTATCAGTATGTTTTTTGATTACGACCTCATTAGAAGTTGCGTCTCTGCCTCCAATAACTAAAAATCCATCAGAACTTTTAAACCAGCGGAACTTCTCATACCATTCTTTTTTCCTTTCAATTACTTTATTCTCTTTCTCTTCTGTTTCTAATTTCTCTTTTTTTGCTTCTATATCTTTAAGTTTCTTTATGCTATCCTTTAATGCACTTTCAGCACCCTTTATCTTCCTCTTCATCTTCTTGGCCTTCTCAAAGTAATCAGATGCATTCTCTTCTATTGATTTACCAAGATCAAGGACTAATCGTGTCATTAAGATTTATAATATTTAATTTTTTATATATTTTTCCTTAATTAATATATATAGAAAGTTTTTTGAATTAAACACTATTTCTCTTAGTATGACTTTTCATGGGCCTATAAACAGGCAAACTCGGCATGTGCCCCCATATTTAAGAAATGAATTTAGAGGAAGTAAAAAAAAATCTCCAACCAGTACTCCTCAAAACGTAGATGGAAAGGGTAATTCTAATCAAGATGGATCTTTAGAAGCAATAATGGCTAGTATGTTGGGCAACATAAAGATTGGGAGTACTGCAGCTAGATTCACTTTATTCAATTTTTTTATGTTGTACATGACTAATCAAATAAATACTAGACTAAATGACCCTCATTCCTTTATAGAAAATTTTTTCCAATCTGAATATAGTGAGGAAGTAATTTCTATCAGACAAATTGAATCAACTGATGATCTTCCTGAGCGAATTGGGAGATATGTACTTACTCCGGAAATTATCGAGTTAAATAGAGCAAGAATTGGTGATCAAAGTAGATCATATTATTTAGTCATAGCAAGTGAAAATGCTTACTTAATCAGAACTAGACTTAGGAACAGTAAAGTTCTACAAGAATGGAATATCTTTACTCCTCTAAATCAGAGATTCCAATCATATAATGATAATCTTTCAGATGCTGATAGAAGAATAGCAAGAGCTGAATCTTTGATTGCTCAAAATTATATATCCAAAAATCAACGAGAAGAATTTCAAGGTATTTTAGGACCAGTTCCAGAATTACTTAACAGTGCATATTCTTCCATAGATGAGATAACTGAATCAACAGATACATTTTGGCCGTATGGAGGTCCCTTAACTGGAAAAGGAATTGCTGAAAGAAAATATGGCGGTAAAGGTGAAGGGATTGTTTCAAGAGCCAGAAGACAATTATCAACTGGACTAGAAAGTACAATTACAGAAATTTACATCCCTGATGCCCTTGAAGAAATTGAAGCAAGGCAGCAATCTACTGGTGAATTGATTCCAGGTATTCAGTTGGCATTGGAATTTTCTGATATAATAGATCAGTTAGGTACAAACATTCAGGATAAATATGGTTGGATGGGTCATAGCTTTCAGAGGTCATCTGAAGAATTTGATAGTCTTTATTCCCAAGCAGAAGCTAAATTAAATGATTTAGGAGAATTTATTAAAAAAATAAATCCAAGAACAGAACTTAAAGAAAATACCAAGAATGGAATGATAATGCTTGATGCGGCAATGGAAGCTTATGATAGAAAGGTTTCGGAAAATCAAGAGAGACTAGCAAGACGAGGCTCTTAACCAAAACAACAAATTTAAATAGTTTTATTTCTAGAAATTGTATATGCCAGAACAACAAGCTCAGGGACAACCAATGCCGGGACAGCAAGCACCTCAACAACAGATGAGTGAGGAGCAGATTAAAGCCTTACAGGAAAAGCTAAAAAATATGTCTCCTGAGGAATTGAAAGAATTCCAGAAGAAACAATGCATTTTCTGCCAAATAATTGCCGGAAAGGTCCAGTCCAAAAAAGTCTATGAAGATGAAGAAGTAATTGCAATTCTCGATGTAAATCCCGCTAATCCGGGACACTTGCTTATAATGCCAAAAGAGCATTATTCAATAATGCCTCAGATTCCTGACGATGAGATAGGCCATGTTTTTGCAGTTGCCAAAGCTCTCTCTAATTCTTCCCTAAGAGCTTTAGAAGTCCAGGGTTCTAATATTCTTGTAGCCAATGGTGTTGCAGCCGGCCAACGTGCTCAGCATTTCATGGTACACCTTATACCAAGAAAAGAAAATGATAACATGGGTTTTGAGATTCCTCAAAAAAACATTCCGGAAGCAGAATTGAAGAAGATAACAAAAATGTTATCTGAAGGCTTGGGTGAAAAAGCTGAGGAAACAGAAGTTGTTCCGACGCTGCCAAAGATACCAAGAAAAGTTGTAGATGCTAAATTCAAGGAAAAAAAGCCTACTAAAAAGAAAACCGAACAACCAAAAAAAGAGATCAAAGCCAAAAAAGAAGTGAAAAAGGGAAATGAACAAGGAATAAATCTCGATGATATAGCAAAAGTTTTAGGGAACAAATGAAAATCCTAAATTTTGTTGAAATTAGTTAGGATTTTCAATGTTCCAAATAAATTTGAAACAAATAAAAATGGTAGAAAAAGCAAGAGAAAGCTGCTTGATATGCAAAATTGTAGGCAACCAAGTACCTTCATACAAGGTCTATGAAGACGATTTAATACTGGCAGTTTTGGATGTTAATGGTGCTAACCCAGGACATTGTTTTGTCATACCTAAAAACCATTATCCGATCATAGAGCAAGTGCCTGACCAGGAGATTACAAAACTTTTTTCTGTAGCGAATAAGATTTCCAGCTCAATTTTTGAAAAGCTAAAAGTACAGGGGACAAACATTCTTGTTGCTAACGGCATTCCGGCTGGCCAGACAGTAGCTCATTTCATGATCAATGTCATTCCAAGAACAGAGGGTGATGGAATAAACCTGCAATGGAAGCCAAAACAGCTTACAGAAGAGGAAATGTCCACAGTTGAGCTTAAGCTCAAAGACCAGATACAAAACGTTGGTGTAGGGAAGGTTGAAAGTATAGAGAAACCAAAAACTGAAGCAGAAAAACCTCAAACTGTTTCAATATCCGACGATGACGAGGAAGATTATATTGCAAAGCAGATGAGAAGAATACCTTAAATAATCAATAAAACCAGATTACCATAAACCAAAGTTAAAACATAAGCAATAAGAAAACTCGGAACAAAGGGAATTCCTTCTTTTATTAATATCTTCCTTACTTTCCCTTTTTTATAGAATTCTATCAATTTCTTTATTTTCTTTTTCTCTATACCTAAATCCTTTGGTCCTGTGATGTATTTTCCATTTACATTAACATTCTTAGCGATCCAGTCACCTTCTGTTAATTGCTGTGGTTTGACATACTTAAGCATACAGGTCTTTTCAACGGATTTTATTGCCACCCAAAGATAAAATGTCAATACCAATATAACAGCAAGATAAGATAACATTAATTTAGTAACTGCATCATCTATAAAAATTGCAGCTAATATAAAAACTATGAATGAAACCAATATGATTCTTTTCACCAGTATAATCTTCTTATTTTTTAAGGATTTTTTAAAATCTTTAGCAAACCTTTTCTTGTTCCTGAAGATCATAAAAATGCTCCACAATATCCCATACAAAGCTCCAATAATCAAAACATTGATTAAAAACTCAAAAAGAAAAAATTGCTTGGAAAAGATATCTATGCCTATCATCGCTCCCAAACCCATAAGAATCTTACTGTCACCGCCACCCCATTGGCCTGTGTAGAACATGACCCATGCTATTGCAAAGAAAGTTGCAAAGCCTACTACACTCCCTAAAACAAAATTTATTTCCCAGAAAATTATTGAAAACAACAGATTTACTCCAAAACCTATTCCTATAAGCCCGAAATTGACCCAATCAGGAACTTCTCTTGTTTTAATATCAGTATAAGAGCCTATCAATAATATAAGGAATCCAATAGCATAAGGAATAAGGAGTGTTAAGGGCATACCTGGAATGCTGTTAATAAATGTCTCAATAGCCATTTTGAGGCTTAAAACAACAATATTTATAAACCTTTTTTATATCATAATAGTATTGGGTGGTTAGTATGCTTGAAAGTGTAAAAAGCATAATAGAAAAAAAGAGAAATGATCTGAAGATAAAGATACCTAAACATATAGCAATTACTACAGATGGCATAGAAAAATGGGCATTAAAAAATAGTATTTCTTATGAAGATGCCTACAACCGAAACTTTTTGATGATCAAAAGCACTATTAAGCTGCAGGTAAAGCATAAGATCCCAATTCTTAGTTTACATATTTTAGATAAGAATATTGACAAGGAAAGTGATTATTATGAATATCTTTTGAATGCTGTTGTAGATATGTTTGATGATCTGGCAAAAAGTGAATTCATCGATGAAAACAAGATAAAGATATCAGTTTTAGGAAAATGGTACCATCTTCCAGGCAGAGTAGTTGATTCCATAAAGAAAGCGATACAGGGAACAAAAGATTATGATAGCTTTTTTGTCAATTTCTGCATAAATTATGACGGCCAGGAAGAGATTGTGGATGCTTTTAAGCTCCTTGGGATGCAGATAAAGACAGGAAGGATGGATCCAGAGCTTATAGACAAGGATTCCATAAAGGAAAATCTTTATTCCTCTTACTTTTTGCCTCCAGACTTGATGATTAAAAACGGCAATAAAAAGGAAACTTCCGGGTTTTTTCTCTGGGACTCTGTAAACACAAAAATATACTTTACCAATAAATTATGGCCTGATTTCGATAAGACAGAGTTTATGGATGCTATCAAAGATTTCCAGAAAGGGAATTAACTTTTTTTGTATTTTTCAACAACTTCTTTTATCTTATCTAATTCTTCTTGGGAAGGTTTTGTAACTTGAGTATTAAGATTCCAGTACTTTCCAGCGTGATAGACAATAGGTTCTTTTTCTGCGGGATATAGTTCAACAACTTCCCCAACAAACATAGTATGGTCACCTAGTTCTATTGTTTTGACTAATTTACATTCTGCCTGCATTGCAGCTCTCTCAACCATCATAACATCAATTTTCTTGGCTTTAAAGAATTTATAGCCTAATTCCTTTAAAGCTGAGATTTTATCAACATCTTTTCTGGAAGAGCCTCCGGCTATGCTTGTTAATGCATTTTGATCAGCAGCAGCTAAATTTACTCCAAATTCTTTCGTTTTCTGGATATTATCCTTAGTTACATGCTTTCCTATGTGGACTGCTATCATTCCAGGACTATAAGAAACTTGGTGTGTCCATTCACAACCCATTATATTATGACCATAAGGACCATTGCTTGTAATCAATCCTACATTAGTAACAAACTGTTTTGTTCTCTCTTCTCCGTATGGTAAATCCATTTTAGTTCTAATTTAATTAATTATTTTATTATATTTTTGTTTATTTATTAAATGTTGTTTTTTATTTCTATTGTAGCTTTTTCTAATTTTTCAACATACTTACAGGCATTGCACTTATCCTTTGAAGCTGGTTCATTACAATTACTGCAATTATTAACTTCACCTTCCTTGAATCTTTGCTTTAGATCCGGTAAAATCTGTAAAAATGAGTTTACGATTGCATATTTCGTACCTGAGAATTTTGCTTCTAAGTCATTAAGCATATCCCTTATCTGTGCTCTGTAGCTTTTTGTTATATTAGGGCATTCATTAAAAACATCCAAAATATTATTGACAAAAACATAAGTTGTAACTTCTTTTTCCGTGCATAAGTATAAGGGTTTTATTCTTTGTACCATGCCTTTGCTTTCTTTAACTCCTACTTTCGGCCCCAATCTTGCGCTTAAATGCACATTATTCTTGAACTGGTTCATCATGATGCTCTGGCATTCATCATCTAAGTTATGGCCAGTAGCTAATTTAGTAAACTTAAGTTCTTTTGATTTTTTATTTAAAAGATAACGCCTAAAAATACCACATATTGTGCATGGCTTTACATCCAAAACCTTTAACATATTATCCAAAGGCATTCCAAACTCTTTTTCATAAGAATAAATATGCAATTTTATACCATTTTTATCACAAAATTTTTTTGCTGTAACTAAACTTTTATCTCTGTATCCTTCTATGCCTTCATTAATAGCTATTGCGGTTAATTTTATTTTTGGGTTTTGCTTTGATAATTTATTCAATATGCTCAATAGTGTCAAAGAGTCTTTTCCACCGGAAACTGCAACGCCTAGATTCTCTTCTTTTCCTATAAGATCGAATTTAGTTATAGTTTTATGTACTTTGTCTTCAAAATATTCTGTAAAATGATTTTTACACAGCTTTTGCCCTGCTGGAAGTTCAATTATTGATTTTTCTTTGCAGCAATTCATTTTCATAGTTCATTATTTATTTCATGAAAATCATAGATTTTCAGGACACCGAAAATTTTCGGTTTTCGCGTATTTCAATATTTTTACTATTTTGTTTCATTGAATATTTTTTATAATTATTGAATTTTTTCTTTATTGCACTTATCCACCTGAAATAACAGAAATTAACTTAATTTTATCTTTATCATTAACTTTTTCATCTTCTGTTATTATGTTATTTTCTCTAGAAACTATTACTGTAACAGGATTTATATTTATTTTTGATAATAAATCTTTTACTGACATATCTTCATCTACTTCTACTGTTTTTTCTTTCTTTTCTCTATCAAAAAATACTTGTATTTGCATCATTCAACAACTTCCTTGTCAACCCATTCATAGCCCTTTTCTTCTACTTCTAGGGCTAATTCTTTTCCGCCGCTTTTGACAATTTTTCCATCAACTACTATATGAACTTTATCAGGAGTTATGTAATTCAAGATTCTTTGGTAATGTGTTATTAGCAAGATTCCTAATTCCTGACTTTTTAGATCATTAACACCTTTAGCAACTGTTCTTAATGCATCTATATCCAAGCCAGAATCAGTTTCGTCCATAATGCCTACATTTGGTTGTAGAACTGCCATCTGTAAAATTTCCATTCTTTTCTTTTCTCCGCCTGAGAAACCTTCATTTAAATAACGCAAAGCAAAACTTTTGTCGATCTTCAGCAATTTCATTTTTTCCTGCAGTAGTTTATGGAAATCCATTACTGAAATTTTATTTTCATTCTTCGCATTCAAAGCAGTCCTTAAAAAATTAGATACTGAAACTCCTGAAATTTCTTGCGGGTACTGAAAGCTCAAGAACAAGCCTTTCTTAGCTCTTTCATCAGGGCTTGCATTTGTAACATCTTCACCATTAAGCAAAATTTTACCAGAAGTTATCTCATATCTTGGATGTCCCATCAAAGCATAAGCCAAAGTACTTTTACCGGAACCATTTGGTCCCATTAAAGCAACAACTTCTCCTTTTTCAACTGTTAGGTTTATACCTTTAAGTATTTCTTTGTCTTCGATTTTTACATGTAAATCCTTCACTTCCAAAAATGTCATTTTAGTCTCCATTAGTTAATTTTCAATAGTTTTATTTTCATTATTTTGAATATTATTATTTAGATTTATTGATTCTTCTTTGCTTGTATTATTTTCTGTTGAATCTTTTTTTATTGTACTTTCCTGATTTGTTGCTTCATTTTCCTCAATCTTTGTTATCTTGATAGCCTCAACAGGGCAAGATTCAGCAGAGTCTTGGTTAACTTGAAAATCTTTCTCGTCAATTATTAATTCCCATAACTCAGTTTGTTCATTATAGGTTGCTCCTGTTAAATCTACTTTTCCGTCTTCTGCTTTTGGCCAGAAGTTTTCAGCTACTGCTGTACATGCTAATGCTCCAATGCAAACTTCCCTGTCAAATTCAATCTTGTATTTTGTCATTTTTATTTACTTCGTTTTTAGCAAAAGGTTTTATTACTAAATCACCTTTATTGGTGATAAAAAGGTGTTATTACCAAATATCCTTGATTTGGGGCATAAGATACATCTCTACAAGCTGGTGCAAGGTCTCTATTTACAACTATATTTGGTACTCCTTCGCTTTTTAAATTATCCACTATCCTGTCTAAAGATTCTTCACTCCCAGCATTTACTAGAGCCTGCGACTTTCTTGGATCTAGCTGTCTTTGTTCTGCCCCTTCAACTAGTTTTGCTACTACATTACTACTGTTTATAGCAGAATCATTAAAATATCTTGAAGGGAAAGTATGAGTAAAAAGCACTCCCTTATTTCCAAAATCCAGAACCACAGCGCTACAATAGGCGAAATCTCTTGATATTACTGGACCATTGCTATATCTCATATGTCCTGTACCTACAATGACAGCTTCTTCTAGACTTCCTCTAGACCTAATTTTATTCCATATCTTTGCAAGTGCTTTGATTTTCATTTTTGATAGTTTTAAATTTTAGATACTTTATTTTCAAACTCCTTAATTCCATTTCTTATCGCAACTAAACCCAAAACAGCGCATTTAGTCCTTACAGGACCGACATCAATCCCTAATAATTCAACAATCTTTTCCCTATCGATAACCTTGATCTCTTCTAAAGTCTTTCCTTTGATTTCATCTGTAAGCATTGAAGCTGCTGATTGGGATATTGCACATCCTCTGCCTGAAAATTTAACATCCTCTACTTTATTATCTTTTAATTTCAGATTAACTGTAATAACATCTCCGCACAATGGATTGTTTTCTGTGAATTTTATGTCTGGATTTTCTATAGTTCCATGATTATGGGGATGTTTATAGTGGTCTAATATGTTTTCCCTGTACATTCCTTCTCCTGCAAAGCTTGGATCTAAATTTTCACTCATTTGAACACCTTAATCACTTTTTTGATCCCTTCTATTAATTTATCAACTTCTTCTTTTGTGTTGTATAAGTAAAAGCTTGCACGGGCACTTGCCGCTATTCCTAATTTTGAAGCCAAAGGCATTGCGCAATGATGTCCAGCTCTAACAGCAATTCCTTCTCCATCTAATATCTGCGCAGTATCATGAGCATGAACTCCTTTGATGTTAAAAGCTATTAATCCTGATCTTTTATCTGCACTAGGACCGTAAATTTCAACTTCTTTTATTTCACTTAATTTTTCCATGGCATATTTTACTAATTCTTTTTCATAATTTTCTATATTTTCCATTCCAATTTGGTTCAAATAATCAATTGCAGCTCCTAAGCCTATGCCTTGTGCAATATTCATGGTTCCAGCTTCAAATTTCCATGGTAAATCATTGAATTTAGTGTTTTCAAAAGTAACTTCCTTGATCATTTCTCCACCGTAAAGGAATGGATCCATCTTCTCCAACAATTCTTTTTTTCCATATAGAACTCCAATACCTGTTGGGCCTAACATTTTATGGCCTGAGAAAGCCAAGAAATCTGCACCTAAGTCTTTAACATCAACTTTCATGTGTGGAACCGATTGCGCAGCATCCACAATCAGTAAAGCATTGTTTTCATGAGCTATTTTGGCTATTTCTTTAACATCATTCACAGTCCCTAAAACATTAGAAACATGAGTTACAGAAACTATTTTTGTTTTCTCAGTAATACTTTCTTTAATGCTTTCCTCATTCAATGTTCCATCTTTATTTATTTCTATGAACTTTAATTTCAAATTCTTCTTTAATGCTAATTGCTGCCATGGAACAAAGTTAGAATGATGTTCTGCTACACTTATTACAATCTCATCCCCTTCCTTAAGATTGTTGGTTAATGAATATGCCAATAAGTTCAAGCTTTCTGTAGTACTTTTAGTGAAAATAACTTCTTCAAAATCAGCATTAATAAAATCAGAAACTTTCTTATGGGCTTCTTCATATGCTTTAGTTGCTTCTTCCCCTAATTTATGTATGCTTCTGTGTATATTTGCATTATAGTTCTCATAATAATCTTTAACTGCATCAATTACAACTTTAGGTTTCTGGGAAGTTGCAGCACTGTCTAAGTAAACCAATGGTTTTCCATGTACTTTAACATCTAATATTGGAAAGTCTTTTCTTATTTTTTCTATATTCATTCCATCCTCTCATCAACCATTTTCTGCATATTATCTCTTAAGTTTTTGATCTGTATTTTTTGAATTAACGGCTCAAAAAATCCTTTCACATATTCTTGAGTTGCTTGTTCTTCATTTAACCCTCTAGATTGCAGATAAAACATCTTTTCCCTGTCAATCCTTCCAATGGAAGCTCCATGAGTGCACCTGACATCGTTATTATCAATCTCTAAATTAGGAATAGAATCAGCTTGCGCATCTTCTGATAACAACAAAGTATCTTCTTTTTGATAACCATTTGATTTAGGAGCATTTTTGTTTATTTTTACTAATCCTCTATACAGTCCTTTTGAAGTTCCAGTTAAAGCTCCTTTTGTGAATATATCAGATGCAGTATTAGGAGCGTTATGAATGCTTGTAGTTACTAAATCAAATTGCTGGTTCTTGTTTCCAAAGAAAATTCCATGATTGTTTGTTTGAGCACCATCTCCATCCAATAAAGTAGTAACTTCAGATAACGTAACTTTACTTCCAAAGCAGCAATCCATCCAGTTCAATATTGAATTAGAACCGACAGAGGCTTTTTTAATAGTAAAGTTAAATGTATTATTATCTAGTAATTGTACATTCCCATAATTTACATTACAATTATTTCCAATAAAAAGTTCAACGATTTTACTCCTGTAAATATTATTTGTGTTTTCATTATTACTAATTATATTTTCATTGATTTGATTATTATTTTTATTAATTGAATTATTTTTTATTGCACTTTTTTTATTATTGGAATTCTCAACCAAAGTAAACTTAGTATTATCTTCTGCCAAAACAATCAGGTGGTCAAAAGTATTCGAGTCAACTGTAGATGACAGTTCTATCGGTTCTTTTACTTCAGTATTTTTAGGAACATAGACAAATGTCAAATTATTCAGAAAAGCATTATGGAATGATGTGAATTTATCATTTACATTTACAATAGACATGAATTTTTCTTTCAATATATTTTCATGATTCTTCAGCATTCCATTAAAATCTTCAATAATTATATTTTTATCTGGATTTTTAATGTTTAAATTTGAATTTCCTGAATTATTGACATCAATTTTGTCCAAATCTAAATCAATATTCATATTGATATTAAGACCATAAACAAAATCAGGCATTTGCTTGCTCTTAAAGATTTCATAAGCTGCCAATCTCTTCTTCAATAACCATTCTGGTTCATTGTTAGCACTAGATAAATCTTTGATATGTTTTTCATGATCTTTTAGTTGCATTGTCTTTAGCATATTCTTACCACTCACACCTCATTTTTTAGTTGTGCCACAAACCCCTCATGTGTCGGGGTGGGCACATCACCTTAGTTGTGCACTGATGGGGAGGTTTAAAATTCAGTCTAACCTAAACTACCTTCCATCTCCATTTCAATCAATCTATTAAGTTCAACAGCATATTCCAATGGCAAGGCTTTTACTACAGGCTCTATAAAGCCAGATACAATCATCTGCCTTGCAGTTTCTTGGCTTAAACCACGTGACATCAGATAAAACACCTGATCATCTGATATTTTTCCAACAGTTGCTTCATGCCCTAAATCAACTTCTTTTTCCTTGACATCCATATATGGAAAAGTATTGCTTTTTGAAATATTATCAACCATTAAAGCGTCACATTCTACATGGCTTTTGCAATTCTTAGCACCTTTCTTAATGTTGATAAGGCCCCTATAGCTGGTTATTCCACCACCTTTGCTTATACTCTTGGATTGTATTGTAGATGTTGTATTTTTAGCTAAATGATAAACTTTAGTTCCTGTATCCTGATTTTGGTCTTTACCTGCAAAAGCGACTCCAATAAAGTCTGATTTTGCATTCTCTCCAACTAAAACAGAAGTTGGGTACAACATTGTTGTTTTAGAGCCCATATTGCCGTTAATCCACTCAATAACTCCATTTTTCTGTACAATAGCTCTTTTTGTATTAAGATTGTAAGTATTTCTGCTCCAGTTCTCTATGCTCGAGTATCTAGCTCTAGCACCTTCCAAAACATGAATCTCAACACAACCAGCATGCAAAGAATTAACATTATACTGCGGAGCTGAACAGCCTTCAATGTATTCTACTTGTGCTCCTTTATCCACAATAATCAATGTATGCTCAAATTGCCCACCTTTCTTTGCATTCATTCTAAAGTAAGCTTGTAAAGGCATGTTAACCTTAACATTTGGAGGAACATAGATGAAAGTTCCACCAGACCAAACAGCTGCATGCAAAGCAGAGAATTTGTGCAAAGTTACAGGAACACAAGAAGTCATAAAATATTTCTTGATTAAATCAGGATATTGCTTTAAAGCTTCATCACAATCCAAAAAAATAACTCCTTTTTCTTCCCATTCTTTCTTTAGATTATGGTAAACAACTTCTGATTCATATTGTGAACCAGCTCCTGCCAGAGCTTTTCTTTCCGCTTCCGGTATGCCTAATTTTTCAAAAGTTTTCTTTATATCTTCAGGAACATCTTCCCACCTGTTTGCATTTTTCTTTGCATCTGGTCTTTGAAAAAATGTTATTTCATTCAAATCCAAATCTTTCAAAGATGGACCCCATCTAGGCATAGGCATCTTCTGCCATATCTCAAAAGCCTTTAATCTTTTTTTAAGCATCCACTCAGGTTCATTTTTTTGTTTAGAAATTTCCTCTACTATCTCTTTTGTCAATCCCGGTTTTGACTTATAGATTAACTTATCTTTATTGTAATGGTCGTAAGTTGACCTGTCAATTTCTATAGCTTTTTGTTCTGTCATTTTTTACACCGTTATCTATTCTATTATAGGTTCATACATACGGGAAAATCCTGTTGTATGTATTATTTGTTCACCAGTTCCCTCATCATCCTCTGTCTCATAAAAATACCGATAGCCATGTTCCTCATAAAGATGAGGAAGTACTTCACTTGCTCTTGTGTTACTGGTTATTATAACATCATGATCAATTGGTATGCCCAATAAGCTTGATTGATGTTGAATTTCCTCAATTGCTTTCTGAATCAAGGATCGTGGTACTCCAACCCCACTTTTATATGAAACAATCTCACCAGTTAAAAAGCCACGCTTACGTTCTTTTAAAAATTGATTATCAAGTAGATGCAATTTATATTCTCCCAATAAATCGCCATTACAAAATGCTTGAATAACTGCTAATGTTCCTTCTCCAAATTCTCTATTAACTCTTAAATCAAGTTTTACCGCAGTTGCATCCGTCATTTTATCATTTAATTATTTTATTTTTTCAATATTATTTTTATTATTGATCGTTGTTTTTCATTGAATTTTTATTATTGCAAATTTTTTATTTTTTAATATCAACTAAATCCTCATCAAAACAAATATCACAACCACCGGGTAAATTTACATCTTGTTTCATATGAATATCGCACATTACTTGCATAACACCAGTAAGCTTGCTTAATCTCATCATTTCAGGAACTAATTGCTTCTTATCTTCCATTATTCTTTTGGCCGATTTCTTTATCTCATCCAGTACAGCATTGCTGAAAACCACTTCTTTTGCTCTTTTATTGCTTATATATTGAGAAACAGCAGCTTCTGTTATGCCCATATGCTCTGCTACTTTCTTTTGCGTCAATCCTGCTTCAATCATGCTCTTAGCCAGCTCTCTACGCAAAGCTGGGATTATATACCATACTTCTATTTCCTGAGGCATTTGATTATGCATTTTAGTAAGAAAGAGCATTATCTAGTATTTAAACTTAACGATTGTTAAGAGAGTTTAGAACTTGTCAAAAATACTTCCCAACATCAACCTTATTAACAACTTTCTTCTTCAAAAAACCCTTAACATTATCAACAGTAGTATCCAATATCCTTTGCAGGGCCTCCACAGAATTAAAGGCATTATGCGGTGTAATGATTACATTATCCATCTTAGCCAGGATATGGTCCTCTAAAATGATCCTCATATCGCATTTTTTAGGGAATTGTTTGGACATTACTTGAGTATCTTCCTTGACAAAACATTCACCTTCCAAAACATCTAAACCAGCTCCGCTCAAGCCTCCATTATCCAAAGCCTTAACTAAAGCATCTGTCTCTATCAAGCCTCCACGAGCAGTATTAATCAACAAAGCGCCTTTCTTTATTTTTCCAATATTATTTTTGTTGATCAAATGATGAGTTTTTTTATTGTAGGGGCAATGCAATGAAATAATATCTGAATTTTTCAACAAATTATCAAAACTGACATACTTAAAACCAAATTTTCTCTCCAAACCTTTAACCTTAAAGACATCATAAGCAATTACATCCATCTCAAAGCCTTTGGCCATCCTTATAACATGCTTCCCTATGCTGCCAACACCGATAACACCTAAAGTTTTCCCCCTTAAATCAATTCCACGTAAACCTTCCTGGGAAAAATCTAATCTTCTAGTCCGTTCCCATGCCTTGTGTATCTTCCTGGTCAGATTAAGAATTAAAGCAAAAGTGTGTTCCGCGACAGTATTTTCCCCATAAGTAGGCACATTGCAGACTATAACTTTATTCTCCATGCATTTCTGTATGTCAATATGATCAAATCCCGTACTTCTTGTTGCTATTAGTTTCAAATTATTGAATTTATTGATCAATACCTTATCAAGCTTAGAATAAATAAAAACAGAAATAATATCTACATCTTTGAATTTATCAATATTAACCTTGTTTATTGTATCATTGAAAAATAGGATATTATATCCTTTTAACTTTTCTTTCAAATAAGGTTTTTCCCATTCTTCCACTTCAAAGAAAGCTATTTTAGACATATATCAAATTATAAAGAATTCAGTTTAAATATATTTCTATAATTTACTCTGATCAACTTCTATATGCGTCAATTCTATCCCTAATTTCTTAGCGACATCAAAAATCCTGTCATCTCTATAGAACTCACCGTAGTATATTTTCTTGATTCCAGCGTTAGCCAGCATTTTGAAACAAGGCCAGCATGGGCTTGCAGTAATGTAAACCTCTCCTTTGTCTATCATAACACCGTTTTTTGCTGCCTGTAAGACTGCGTTAGCTTCTGCGTGTATTGTAGCGACGCAATGATCATTCTCCATCATGTGGCCTGCTTCACTACAATGCGGCATTCCTCTTATGCTGCCATTGTAACCTGTAGATAGAATTGTTTTATCTCTGACAATAAGTGCACCTACATGCTTCCTGTCACAAGTTGACCGTGTAGCTACCTCTTTCGCAATGTTCATGAAATATTCCGGCCAGTCTGCTCTTGTCATTTTTAACTAAGAAACTTTATTCCATTATTATATTTTACTGATTTTCTAACGAATCCAAGTATGAATCAAGATCATTATTCGCTTCTTCAATTGTGCCATTACTTTCAATTATCTTGTCTACCATTTCAATGCATTTATCTAATTGTTGCCCGGAACCTTCATCATTATTCTCTCTTTTTTCATGTTCAACAAATTCTTCAAATGTCTTTGAATCTCCAGCTCTTCCCCTTTTCAAAAGCCTTTCGAACCTGATTTTAGAATCAGTATGAACACCAATTAAGATAAAGCCATCATTTTTCCTTAGCTCTTCAATCTCTCCAGGATGTCTTATGCTATCTACAACAACATTTCCATCTACTCCACTTATTTTCTCATTGATTCTTTCAGCCAAAACACCTTTGCCAAATTTAGACCTCATTTCAGTACCTAATTTAATCAAATTATCTCTAGAATGATCAAGACCTTGTTTAGTAGCTTCATCTCGTAAAGCATCACTTAAAGAAAAATAAGCAAAACCTTTGTTTTTAAGATGTTCTGCTATTTCTCCTTTTCCAGCTGCATTCTTACCTGTTAAACCGATTATCATTTTACTTTTTCTGCAGCTTCTCCAGTTCTTCCTCAAACCTTTTAATGTCTTCAAACTCTAAATGAACAGAAGCGAATCTCAAAAAAGCAACCTTATCTAAATTCTTCAGACGCCTCATAACAGTTCTACCAACAGATTTGCTTTCGATCTCAACTGAATCTCTTTTCCTTAGATCAGATTCAACAGCATCAACTAATTTCTCAATTTTCTCTAAAGGAATATTTCTTTTCTCGCAGGATTCAATAACACCATTAAGCAATTTTTGCCTTTCATATCTTTCCCTTTTGCCATCTTTCTTAACAACAACAATATCAGCTTCTTCTACCCTTTCATATGTAGTATAACGCTTTTTGCACTTAGTACATTCACGCCTTCTACGAGTAGCTTCCAGATTCTCAGTATCCCTGGAATCAATTACTTGCGTTTCTTCAAAGTTGCAGTAAGGGCATTTCATGTTAAGATGGGCAATATTAGAAGCTTATTAAGTTTTTGCTCTTAAACAAAGGATAAATAATATAAACAGAGCCTGGTTTTATGAATGGATGCCAAAAAAACTACCCATAGGCGGCCAAGCAGTAATAGAAGGAGTAATGATAAGGGGTCCTAAATACAATGTTGTTTCTGTAAGGAAAAAAAACAAAATTATAACAAAAAAAGAGAAAATAAAGCAGAGAAAAGGCAAATTCTACAAATTACCGGTAATAAGAGGTTTCTACAATTTAGTAGATATGCTGGTTATTGGGATGCGCTCTATCATGTGGTCTGCAGAACAGCAAGTAAGCGACAAAGAAGAAGAAAAGATAACCAAATCAGAGATGACATTTACAATATTATTTTCTATTGCCATAGCTATTTCACTATTCATAGCTTTGCCCTATTTCCTGACATTGATTTCAGGATTCAAAGAAGAGACACAACCATTTTTCTTCAATTTAATAGATGGCATAATAAGAATTGGAATTTTTTTACTATACATATACGCAATTTCATTGATGAAAGATGTAAAAGTTCTGTTCCAGTATCATGGAGCAGAGCATATGTCAATACACTGTCATGAACACAATAAAAAGTTAGAAGTGAAAAACATAAAAAAATTCTCAACTTTACATCCAAGATGCGGAACTGCTTTCATAATGATAGTTTTAGTTGTGAGTATCTTGGTATTTTCAATCATAACGCCGATAATATTCTATTTGTTCCCAGGCTTGGTAGATATGCATGTTTTTCCAAGAAAGGTAATTCTATTCCTGATTAGAATCTCTTTATTGCCTCTAATCACAGGTCTTTCATATGAATTCCTGAAATTCAGCGCGAAATATGAAAAGAATTCCATAATGAAATTCCTGATTTTACCAGGGTTATTTATGCAAAAAATTACTACCAAGAAGCCCAACAAAAATCAGATTGAAGTTGCCATGGCTGCCGTAAAGAATATTTTACGACTCGAAAAAAGCAAAAATATTTAAATGAGTATTCCAGAATATAATAATAATAATAATTAAAATAAAAGATATGAGGTGCAATAAAAAATGAAATTATTCTATGGAATTGTTCTTGCTTTGATGGTAGTATTAAGTGCTTGTGCTCAGCAAACTGTGCAACCGGCAGCGGAACCTAGCGCTCCACCTGCAACAGCGCCAGTAGTAGTAGAACCTGAAACAGAGCCGGAAGGAACTGGAGATGTAGTTGTTGAACCTGAAACGACAACAAATGAAGTAAGAGCTTTAGGATCTGGTGCTTTTGAACCAGCAGAATTAACAGTTAGTGCAGGATCTTCTGTAACTTGGATGAATGATGCAGGTGCGAACATGGTAGTCATCATATTCAAAGACGGTCAAACCTACATGACTAGCCAGAAGATTGATTCTGGAGAAAAATTCGAACATGAATTCACAGAAGCAGGAGAATATGAATACTGGCAGAACGTTGCTTACGGTGGTGATAGCAGTAAAATAACTGTTAGTTAAATTTTTTTATTTTCTTATTTATTTTTTCTAATCCTGACATAGATTATTCTTCTGTTTAGTTTAGCCTTACACTTCTCTAAAATTCTTATGATGGGACAAGGTACATTCAGAACAAAGAATGATATTTTAAGATTTTGAAAGGTGGGCACGCTTGAAAATGGACACAAGCAAAGCAAACAGTTAACCCTGATTTTTCCTCAGTTCCGCAACCCTCTAAGCACCATATCCAAAGGTTACAGCTGCTATGTTCCCATCCTGACTGATTTCCAAAAAATACGATCCAAGAGGACAGAACCTCAACGTCCAAACCAAGACCGCCTACTAGGCAAATGCCTCTTCTCAAGCTTCAGCTCTCTCATGAGGTCCGTTTAGAGTAACAGTGCAGGACCAATACACCAGCCTAGCCCACGAATAGTAAGAATATCGGTTTTATAAAGGTTTTTGTTTGATATTAACATACTTCACATTACATTTAAAAATCAAATAAGCATTCCCCATGTCATGTATGGAAATTATGGAATGCTATGCAGATACTTTGAAGATTTGGATAGTATAAAAACCCCACTTAAGAATTTATATTATCCTTCTTCCTTAGCCCAAATAGGTCCAAGTATTGAACAATTGGTGCAGAGAGGAGTCATTGATTCTTCAAAACCATTTTTGGATGCAGGAAGTGGTGATGCCAGAGTAGTTGCATTAACAGGTGGAGTTCATGAACTTGATTCCGTCGGAGCAGACTATTATGATGGTTTTTGTGACGAGGCAGAACGGAATATTAGGATTTTGAAAGTATTAGGGATTCTAAATGAAGTTCCTATAAGAATTGTAAGGGGGGATTTTACATCAGATGAAACATATAAAAACGGAGGAATAAGATTTGAGGATTTTGGAACTGTATATAATTTCCAAACTAATGAAGGTGATATTGCAGAGAAAATAGCAAGACAATCTCCTAGTGGAACTGTTTTTCTTTTGCTTACATGGCAGCGTAATCCTAAAGATTTTGACGGTTTGGGGTTAGAAGAGAGCATACAACTCCCTCAACAGGGCCTTCATGTATATAGGAGATCTAATCGCAAAAACTTTTATATACCTTAGGAAGATCCCCTAAGCGGGTGGTTTCAATAATCAAAGGACAGGTTATCTCTGGTGAATTCGGTAAAATACTGGTTAGGCAAAAAGCTGACCAGAACCTAGAATTAGGGGAACTGTTAGTTTCTGAATCTGGAGATAATAAGATACTGATGCAGGTATTTGACTTAATCTATGGTTCTCAAATTTCCCAGCAAAACTTAGAATTAATATCTGGTTTAAGATTAGAAGAAAACACTGATACTGAATTTTTCGACAAAAACCTAAGGAATTATATGCTTGCTGGATTAAAAAACTTAGTTACGATAAAAAACAACAACGCTTTTGTGAGCAAACTAATGCCTTCTTTCTTTTCAGAAGTAAGGGAAATAGCAAAAAATGATTTGTCTTTTTTGACAAAACCTCAAAATCCGTTGTTTATTGGAAACTTAAGGTCTGGAAGCAAGATGCTTGATGTTCCAATTTATTTAGAAGGCAGTAAAGTTCTGAGCCATCATGTTTTATTGGCAGGTACAACTGGCAGAGGTAAAAGCAATTTAATCTCAAATGTTCTGTGGAGTTTAGTAAATCAAAATTATTGCGGAATTTTGGTTTTAGATCCCCATGATGAATATTATGGAAGAAACAAAACCGGATTAAAAGACCATCCAACAGATAAAGTTGTTTACTACACTCCTAAAAATCCTCCAGCTGGAGCAAAAACTTTGAAAATAAACCTACAGATGATCAAGCCTCAGCATTTTGATGGCGTTGTTGATTTCTCAGATGCGCAAAAACAAGCTTTAATCTTATATTACAAATATTTTGGCTCAAATTGGATAAAAAACATATTATTTGAAAGAAAAATAGAAGGAGTTTCATTTATTGAACAAACAATCTCTGTTGTCAGGAGAAGATTATTGTACTTATTAGATCTGGAAATCCAGGGAGAAAACATAATCACAAAAGGAATCTTTGATTTAAATGCCGGAATAAACACTATTCCAGATATTTGCAAGGAATTAGAAGATGCAAAAACTGTTATTATAGACACTTCCAGTTTCTCAGGCTCAGTTGAAATTTTAGTAGGCTCATTAGTTACAACAGAACTATTTAATAATTATAAGTATTACAAAATGGACGGTTCCTTAGAACAAAAACCAGTTATTTCCATTGTCTTGGAAGAAGCTCCTAGGGTTTTAGGCAAAGAAGCTTTAGAACATGGTTCTAATATCTTCTCAACAATTGCCAGAGAAGGAAGAAAATTTAAGGTTGGCCTAACAGCAATAACTCAATTGCCTTCCTTAATCCCAAGAGAAATCCTAGCCAACATAAACACAAAAATAATCTTAGGCATAGAGATGAAACCAGAGCGAACAGCCATAATTGAATCTGCTTCTCAAGATTTATCAGAAGATGACAGAACAATAGCTTCCCTAGATATAGGGGAAGCTTTAATAAGCTCTAACTTCTCTAAATTTGCTATTCCTGTTAAGATTCCTATTTTTGAAGATATTGTTAAAAGTTCCAGTAAGAATAAGGAAGTAAAAAAAGAGTTTAGTGGAGTAAAGTTAAGTTGATTATTGGAATAATAAAAACAAGATGACATCCAATCCATTTGCTCAGGAATTTTGGATTTATTTACGAAACAAAACTGTGCTTAAAGATACTATTGGACATTGCTTATGCTGGGTGTGGTGCAATGATAGTTTAGACTTGCTTGTTGAAGAGGGAATTAATGAATTTAGGAAAAAAATTGCGTCAGGCGGGAATGTTTTAAGGGAAAAAGGATTAAATCTTCATTGGTGGCTTGAAGCAGATACAAATAAGGGAAGATATGTGGCAGATGGCACTGCAGGGCAAATTAATCCAGATTACCCATTGGGATTCTATGGCTCATTAAAAGAAGCGCCGACTGACTTAGCAGAGGTTTATTCAAATGGACATTAGTATAAAATGCAACTACAAAACAAAACAGCACTGATAACAGGCGCTTCTTCAGGTATTGGAAAAGAAACAGCAAAACTGTTCGCAAAAGAAGGAGCTTTAGTAATTCTCACTGCAAGAAACTTAGAAAAATTAAAATTTGTGCAAGATGAGATTAAAATCCAAGGCGGAAAAGCAGAATCTTATTCTATGGATATAACCGATAGGAATCAGGTTTACGCTACTATAAGTAAAATCATAAAAGATAATGAAAAAATAGACATCCTTGTAAACAATGCAGGGATTGTAAAATGGGGGTCAATTGAAGATACAACATACAAAGATTTCGATGACCAGGTAAAATTCAATTTAACAGGAACATTCAACACAATCAAGGAAATAACGCCTTACATGATTAAACAAAAATCAGGGAATATAATCAATATAATAACCTCTACAGTAAAAAAAACAAAATCAGGCAGAGTTGCTTATGCTGCATCTAAATACGGACAAGCTGGCTTAAGCAATGCAGTTCATGAAGATTTGAAAGACAAAGGAATTTCAGTCATTGCTGTCTACCCGGGAAAAACTAATACTCCAATACATGATCCCTACATAAACAAAGAAGACCCAATAAGAAACAAGATGCTAAAACCAGAAGAAATCGCAAAAGTTATATTAGAAGCAGCTTTAACAAAAGATAAAGATATCAAAGAATTAGTTATTAATTCTTAAGGGATCAAGCAAGACTCTCAGGTTTCCATAACCTCGCTATCCTGTCTTTCTCACGCCATTTCCTGATAAAGTTCTTTACCCTTAATGGTAAAACTGTTTCAAGTAGCTCAGATTTTTCAGTAAACTTATACAATTCTTTCTTTAATTTATTACTTAAATCCTTATACAGGCTTGGGTCTGAATAAATCAGGCCTTCTTCTATCCTATGGAATGATGTAGTCCCTTCAGGTGCAAAGATTATGTAGCCTCTTTTTCCCTTGATAAGCTCTGAATAAGTGTCCATCCCGCGATAAACTTTTTCTGCCTCTGCCAGATAAACACCACCTTTCTTCCCGCTTGGGTCTAAAATTACTAATTCATCCCCTTCAACAGCTACACATACAGAATAATGAGCAGATTTTGCTTCAGGAAACAGGATTTTCTTTTTATAATCAACAACAATTAATGCTCCTTCGCTCAACCACAACCTTATCTCGTTCTTCAGATCAGTTATATGCTCAACATCTATCCAGGCGCCTTTAACCTTGCTTTTTGTGATGTCTTGCACAACTTTGATCAATGTATTTGGATGCGTACCAGAGCCTACTTTTGTGCTGCTTAAGTCTCCTATTTTAGATTGTGATTCACTGTAACCAAAAATTTTCAGTATCATTGACGCGCTGGCTGGCCCGCAAAAGCTTGGTTTTTGCTCAACATAGTAGCTCTTTATCTTCTCTAAAGTGTCAAGGTCTGTTTCTATGTTCTTAAAGGAGATCTCCTTTTTTACAAACTCCCTGTTGGGGATAAATGTGGCATACCCAAAATCAGATTTTATTGTAACACCCTGGTTTGAAACTGATTTTATGCTGCCTTCTACCTCTCCGATCTTGATTTTCTGCCCGAGCTTAAATGATTGGGAGGTCTTTAGATAGAGTCCGGCTATGAAGTTTTCCATGATTGTCCTCGTCCCAAAAAATATGTACAAAAACAATAATGCCATTATGCCATAGAAGAACCAACTTATAGCAGCTGTAACACCCCCTATATTGACCCCGAATAAATTAAGCAAAAACAAGACAGTAAATAAGTACAAAGCGATCCTGACAAAAACCAATATTCCATTCAGGAAATGCTCTTTCTTCTGCTCAAGCATAAACTCAGTTATTCCGGTCGTATCAAATATTCTCTTAAGGCCGAACGTTATGAGGTTAACTACCGCTATGGCCAGTACAATAAGTAAAATAACCAAAAGTATATTCGGCAGCAG
Organism: uncultured Methanosarcinales archaeon; assembly: GCA_964469645.1. GTDB lineage: Archaea > Nanobdellota > Nanobdellia > Woesearchaeales > GW2011-AR4 > JACPJP01. The sequence goes on from CAYXZV010000002.1 coordinate 76,312, forward strand.
CTTATATGCATTTGTGACAAAATCGCTTAAAACGGTTATGTCTGTCAGCAGATCAACTCTCAAGTAAACCAGTGCAGCCAAAATAGTAAAGATCATCACCAGATATCTGAAAAATTTGACAACACGTATATGCTTCACATTTATTGTCTCTTTTCTTTTAGAGAGAGATATTATTAAGCCGCTTCCTATCCTTGTCACTAAAAATCCACCTACAAGTATCAAAAGGCTTACTATGAGTCTTGTAGTTGTTGTATCTAATTGCATTTTTCGTGTTTTTACAACTTATATCCAATTATATTGATGAGGTTAAATAAATAGTTTTTTATTTTTAAGTATAAAGGAAAACATTTATATAGTAATCTAGCTGAATAGCACTAAAGTGATTTTCAACAAAACAATATTAATTGGTTTAGGGATTGTAATAGGACTTTACTTACTATACAAGCTCTTATTCAGCACAAACAAGTTCGATGATGAGTATAATCAGCTTTACAACAAGGTTATTACATCTGAAGAGTACAAGGTCAAAGGACAGTATGATAAATAAGGCTTTTTCTTATATTTAAAAATTAAGAATAAATTAAAAATATTGCTTAGCTATTGTTCTGGGCTAGAATCTTGGACCAATTCAGCCATTCTATCAGCAAGAATCTCTAAGGTTCTTTCACTACTTTTCTCTCCTTGGAGAGGTATGTCATCTGTGCCTCGAAGAATTTCTGTTCCATCGTTGGAAATACCAACGTAACTAACAAAACCCATTGCATTAAAAGCATACATTAACGTTCCCCAATCATGTTTTATTTGATTAAGGGGGTCATCACTACGGGAGCCGGCAACTATATTTCCAGCTCTTAATTGTTCCAAAACATCAGGATTCATTTCTGACATTGCCACATTATATCCTAATCCTCCATTTTCATCCATAGTAACCTCCAATATCAATAAATTTACTCATAGGTATTAACTTCAATTTATAAAGTTTATTAATAAATCCCTTAGACTTTTTAAAAAACAAATAAATTTATTAAAGACCAATGCAAATATCCTGATAAAATGGTAAAATGCCCTCATTGCGGTAAAAAGCTCAGGGAAGATGAGATGTTCTGCCGGAACTGCGAGAATGACGTTTCTGAAATAAAGAACGAAAGGGAAAAACCAGGCCATGAGAGCCACGAGCATTGACAATGAAACCTTTAATTGCAGCAAACTGGAAGATGAATAAGGACAGTAAGGAAGCTACTGATTTCATTGATGAATTCAAGCCCTTAATCAAGGATAATAAAAATGATATAGTTATTTGCCCGCCTTACACAGCACTAAATGAGGTAAATAAAGCGATAAAAAACACCAATATCAAACTTGGTGCGCAAAACATGCATTTTGAAAAAGAAGGTGCATTCACTGGAGAAGTTTCTGCTTCAATGCTAAAAGACGTTTGCGAATATGTTATTCTAGGCCATTCTGAAAGAAGACAAATCTTTAATGAAACTGACGAATTGATAAATAAAAAAGTAAAATCAGCTTTGAAGAATAAACTAAAGCCAATCTTGTGCATCGGGGAAACATTAGAGCAGAGAAATAGCAATCAAACGATGAAAATAGTAGAAAACCAATTAAAAAATTGTTTAAGTGGAATTAGCGAAAAAAATGTTGTAATCGCTTACGAACCTATTTGGGCAATAGGTACTGGTAAAACCGCTACACCGGAGCAAGCAGAAGAGGTTCATAAATTTATTAGGGATCTATTAAATGAAAATATCAGAATCATCTACGGCGGAAGCATGAAACCAGATAACGCTAAAGAATTATTGTCAAAACCAAATATCAATGGTGGTTTAGTTGGTGGGTCTTCTTTAGACGCTAAGAGTTTCGCAGAAATTTGTAATGTCTAAGGAACCTGTACATAGATTTTCTCTACATCAGCATACGGAATAAACTCATTATCAACATTATATTCTACAAGAACATCAAAGATATATGTTCCAGAAACAGCGTCTTTTGGAACTTCAAAACCAATACCTAAGCTTTTTTCTTCATTTTTCTCTATCTCAACAGGATTAGGATTATACTTAAAGTCAATGTTATTCAAAATTTCTTTCTCGCTTAAATCAAATGCAGATGCCCTTGTTACAACAACTTTAAACATTGCCATATCATCAATGTTTATTATCTTCATTCCAAAAGCATCAAAATTACCTTTTGCTATTACTTTTTTGATTATTCCGATGCACACCCTGTCAGAAGCACTGCATGATAATTCTGCAAACTTCTTATCTAATTGATCGGTTGTTATCTTATCTAACTCTATAGTTTCACTTGCTATGCTGTCAATAAACCTTATTCCAAGAATTAATATTGCAACTGCTATCACCAAGACAACTAAGAATGATAATGACAACTCAACTCCTTTTTTTTTCATATGAACCAATATTAATGTCTTTATATTTAAGTTTTAGTAAAAAATAGAATTTATCTTAATATCTCATACTCCTTAATCAAAAGTATAACGAACAAAAGCAGCAGTGCAACTCCCGCTATAAACCATATAGAGCCAACAGCAATGTTGCTTACAGCCATCTGGTAAGTTCCAAAAGCCATCACAATAAAGCCAATCCATAAGAATTTGTCTAGAACAAGTTTCATCAGTTCAAATTCCTGCTGTTCAGATAATCTTTTTTTCATGTTACAACAATAAAAAAGTCTATTGATTCGTATGATTCAGTTTGGCCTGGCGCAAGATTATTGACATCAAAAGTCAGCAAATAAGAGCCTGATTTTGCGTCTTTTGGAACATTTAACCTTACATTCCTTACATCAGCTTCAGATGGAGCCAATTCATAAATACTTTGTCCGAACTGGAACCAGTTGCTAACTTGGAATGGGTCATAATCAGCCGGACCTGAAATTGAATTAAAGAATAGTTGGTAACTTAATGTTCCATCTTCCTTGTTCCTTATCCCAACTGTAAGAACTTCTGAAGAGCCTTTATTGATTTCTATCTCTGTTTTTGGAAATGATGCCTTTTTGTCATTATTCTTTAAATCTGATATTATGTTCTGCCTTACCTGCTCTGTAACATCTTCCCTGATGTCGCTGATATCTGAGAATGTATTCCTTACAAAAGCCAGACCTAGACCAAGCAAAGTCATAGCTAATATCACAATAACAATTACCCTTATTGACAACTCTAGAGAAGCCTTTTTGTTTTGCATCTATCTACCTCTTTTTTATTTACACAGTTTTGCTTATTTATAAAATTTGCTATTGTTTTTCATAGATGGAGAATAAATTTTTAATGTGCTTACCCAAATACAAGCCGTGGATTATCTCTTACGTGTTGAATCAACTCATTACGCATTTCTCTTTCTAGTCTAAAGAGACCTTCCACTATGTCAAGAACGTGACCAAGACCTACTTCGAAATGTTTCAATTGGAAGACCAAGCCGGCAAATCCCTTTTTCTGTCCGCCCATGGCTGAACCTATTAATTCTACACGTTGTAATGGGATATTTAGTAAAATTGGCCCTATTTTTTCACTTAATCTGTCTAACAATGTTTTTAAAAGTTCCCCTTCTGAAATTATTTTCCTATCATCTTCTGAAACTTTTTCATCCTCGCCTTCCACTTCAGCGGGAACTATTTTTTTTAAAATTTCTGCTAATCTAACAACGATACGTACATCAAGTTTAACATCTTTTAACTTATCCCTCATACTTTCAAAATGCCCTTTAGCTTCATCAAGTTTTTGTTCTTGGTCTGCACCAGAACCCTCTCCAGAAAAAAATTCAATTAGAGGTTTTAGATCTCCCTCATGGATTGCTCTTAAATCCCTAATAGCTTCCCTTAAATCTTTATCAGAAATCTCTAATGCTTTGAAAGTGTTATGACGTGTGACAAAGTTTCTAATATTACCTATCATTCCCATAAATCTTTAATTTTTAAGGGCATATTTATACTTTTCTACTTTTTAAAGAAATTTCAAAATATCTTCCCAAAAAATCCTTTTTTCTTCTTGCTTTCTTTATCAAATTCCTTAAGAATCTCTTTCTGTTTTTTGCTTAATTTTCCAAGAACTTCAATTACAACTTCAACATTTTCATTCCCTTGTCCACTACCATGCAAATAAGGAATTCCTTTGCCTTTCATCCTAAAGATTGTATTATTTTGAGTTCCAGCTGGAATTTTTAATTTTGCTTTCTCATTCAAAGTAGGAACTTCTATTTCTCCGCCTAAAGAAGCTATTGTAAAGGGTATTGGGATTTTGATGTAAATATCGTCTCCTTGTCTCTCAAATACTTCATGCTCTTTAACATAAATAACAACATATAAATCACCGGTCGGAGCGCCTTTTTCGCCTGCTTCACCTTCTCCGGTAACTCTTAAGTTAGTCCCTTCTTCAGCTCCTGCAGGAACTTTTATTTCCAGCTTCCTTGTTTTTTTAACAACTCCGGTTCCATCACAGATCTGGCATTCTTTCTTTATGTATTTTCCCTGTCCGCGGCATTTGCCGCATGTAGCTGTTGTAGCAAATATTCCGAAAGGAGTTCTTTGTGTTCTTCTCTGCATTCCAGACCCATTGCAATCAGGACAGCTAACGATATCTGATTCAGATTCTGCGCCAGAACCATGGCACTTTGTGCATTGCTCAAGCCTTGGAACAACAATCTGCTTTGTTATGCCTGTAGCAGCTTCATTCAACGTTATTTCTAAGTCATACCTCAAATCAGATCCTCTTCTTGGACCGTGTTTTCTTGAACCGAAAGGATTTCTTCCCCCGAAAAAGCCTTCAAAGATGCTATCAAAATCAAAACCTCCGCCAGTACCAGACATAAAATCAGAAAAATCAAAACCCTGGAAACCGTTTCCAAACTGGTCAGCAGTAGTTCCAAACTGGTCATATTTAGTTCTTTTCTCGTCATCAGCTAAAACAGCAGCAGCTTCGTTTATTTCCTTGAATTTTTCAGCAGAGCCCTTATCTTTATTCAAATCAGGATGATATTCCTTAGCCATCTTCTTATAGGCTTTCTTGATTTCCTCTTTAGTTGCATTCTTCTCTACTCCCAATGTCTTATAGTAATCCTTAGCCATTCAATTCTTCCTCAACTTTTTTTGAAAACTCAAATTCTTTTTCCAAATCAACTTTATATCTTTCTTTCAGATCATCAAATCTTTCTTTTAGGCTTACAATTTTATTGCCTACACATCTTTTGTCAGCATAAAAAACTATTTTTTCCTCATAAGTTTGTGGTTGTTTTGCCGGATCCTCAACCTTATGCAAGCTATGCTTCCTGATAACTTCAGCAATTTCATCATAACCAAGACTTTTTAATAGCTTCGCTCCTTCTTCAATATGATCATCTTTTACCCTCTCAACATCATGCAGTAATGCTGCAGCTGTAACCAGTTTTTTATCAACATTAATGCCTTTAGAAATCAATCTATCTGCAATCTCTTCAGCAACTTTGCAAACAGCTTCACAATGAGAAATCACATTAGAAGGAGTCTTATTTCTCTCTAAAATACTTAAACATTCCTCTTTTGTTGGGATTTTAATATTATTCATTTATTCCTCGAATACACGCAGGTTTTTAAGCTCTTCGTTAAGCTGTTCTGGATTTTTAAAATGAATAGCATTCATTCCTAATTTCTTCGCAGTTTCTGCATATTCTTCCTTGTCATCAACGTAAACTACATTTTCTGGACTTTCTCCAGTTAATTTTAAAGCTAATTTAAAGGCTTCTGATCCATCAAGTTTTGTTTTATGAACCTTATATGAATAAATACCATCAATAAAATTCTCTGAGAAATTAAATGTTTCCTGCAAATATTCTGCACGTTCTTTAACAGTATCTGATAAAACATATAGCTTAATTCCTTTTTTCTTCAACTGTTTAATTATTTCAACTGTACCTTCTATCGGCTCATAAGATTCCATCCATAATCTGTTTAAATCGTCATTATCTGCCGTTATGTCTAATAACTTTTTTGTTTGGTTCCAGAACTCCTCACAAGTTATTTCACCTCTCCGATAGGACATGCCTAGTTCTGACCCAACTTTGAATATATTATCAACAGACTTGGGTTCTAAATTATATTTTTTACTAATCTTTTCAACAACTATTTTTTTCCCGTCTGTAAAATATACCCCACCTAGATCAAATATTATTGATTTAATCATTTAATATTATTCATTTATTTCTTCTTTTTCTTGTCATCATCCTCTACTTTGTACTCTGCATCAACAACTTTCTCATCTTTCTTATCTGCATTTCCAGCTGCTCCTGGTTGAGGCCCTGCTTGTGGACCTGCTCCAGCACTTTGCTGTTTCTTAGCCTGTTCCTGAGCAACTTTCTGATACATCTCCGTTGACATCTTCTGGACAAGCTTATTGACTTCATCCATTTTAGATTTTAGAGCAGCAATATCCTTCTTGTCAGGCTTCAATAATTCTTTCAATTCCATTATTTTGCCTTTTACTGTCTCTAATTCCTTGCTGTCAACTTTTCCTTCGAACTCTTTAAAGAGTTTTTCGGTTGAGTATACCAAAGTATCAGCTTGGTTTATCGTTTCAACTTCTTCTTTTCTTTTCTTGTCCTCTTCTGCATGCGACTCTGCTTCCTTCTTCATCTTTTCAACTTCTTCGTCACTTAATTTTTGACTAGCTGTGATTTTAATAGATTGCTCTTTGCTAGTTCCAAGATCCTTAGCTTTTACATCCACTATTCCATTTGCATCAATATCAAAAGTAACCTCTATTTGAGGTATACCTCTAGGTGCAGGCGGAATCCCAACTAGGTCAAACTGTCCTAATACTTTATTGTCATTGAACATAGGCCTTTCTCCCTGTCCCACACGAATTGATACAGCCGGCTGATTCTCAGCAGCTGTTGAAAATACTTGGGACTTTTTCGAAGGAATAGTTGTGTTTTTCTCAATTAGTTTGGTAAACACACCTCCTAAAGTCTCGATACCCAAAGTTAATGGAGTTACATCTAAAAGCAAAATGTCCTTGACATCTCCAGCCAAAACACCAGCCTGAATTGCTGCTCCCTGCGCAACACATTCCATTGGGTCAACACCACGTTCAGCCTTCTTACCGACAAAATCTTCAACAAATTTCATTACAACTGGCATTCTTGTCGGACCGCCAACTAAAACAATTTTAGCAATATCATTGCCGCTTAACTTTGCATCTTTCAATGCCTGTTCCAGAGGATGCTTGCATTTCTGTATAATTGGCTCTACTAATTGTTCCAATTTTGATCTTGCAAGCTTCATTGTTAAGTGCTTAGGGCTGTTGTCCTGGGCTACTATGAACGGGATGTTTATTTCCGTTTCCATTGTTGTAGAAAGCTCTATTTTAGCTTTTTCAGCAGCTTCCCTTATACGTTGCATTGCAGTGTCATCTTCACTCAGATCAATACCTTCCTTGTTTTTGAAATCCTCAACAATGAATTTCATCAAGGCTTCATCCATATCAGTTCCACCTAGTTGTGTGTCACCGGAAGTAGCTTTGACTTCGAAAACTCCTTCTGAGAGGTCCATTATAGTTACATCTAAAGTTCCACCGCCCAAATCAAATACTAAAATCTTTAGCTCTTTATCGGATTTGTTAATGCCATAAGCCATTGATGCAGATGTAGGTTCATTTACTAACCTAACAACTTCTAATCCGGCTATAGTTCCCGCATCTTTTGTAGCTTGTCTTTGATTGTCGTTAAAATAAGCTGGAACTGTAATTACAGCTTTTTTTATAGGTTCTCCTATGAATTCTTCTGCGTCTTTCTTGATCTTTTGCAAAAGAAAAGCTGATATTTGTTGAGGTGTATACTCTTTGTTGTTAATTTTATACTTAAAATCAGTACCTATCTTTCTTTTTGCAGCCATAACAGTTCCTTCAGGATTAGAAACAGCTTGTCTCCTAGCAGGTTCACCTACTAACATCTGTCCATCTTTTGTAAAAGCTACAACGCTTGGAAATGCTTTCCCATAAGCAGTTGTCCCTTCTGCAGAAGGTATAATTGTTGGTTTTCCTGCCTGCAATACTGCAGCAGCACTATTTGATGTACCTAAATCTATTCCAATAATCTTTTCTTTCTTCATTTTTGTTTTTTCAGTCATTGTTATTCACCTTTAGTTTGTTTTATCTAATTTCAAAGCTCAATATTTTTTTGAGCTTCTCTTTATCAGGAACCAAATCATTTAGTTCAGCTCCTTCCAATGTTTTACCACCACTTTTTAGATAAGATGCAAATTGCCTTACGCTTTCTGCATCATTCTTGTTTACAAAATGATTGAGCATGAACCAGATGCTTAGTTGTTCACCATAATCCTTGCACCCCATTGCAATTTTACATTCCAAAGGTTTTGCTTCATGGATTTTGCATCTTGGTGGGTTTGAGGGGAGGTGGGTGGGATCATGCAATCCATCTTTGATGGGTTGCTTGTCACCTTCATCGAAAAACACACATTTTCCATATGGTTTGTCTTTTCGTAATATTTTTGGCCTGTGTTTTTTTGTGTTGAATTTCTCCACTTCTTCCAAAAACTCTTTTTTCAAAACATCCTCGGAAATGTTCATGAACCTTGCAAGTTTTGGAATATCATCATCGGCCAAAAAACCTGAGCCGTGCTTGCATCCGACAGAGCAGGCATTACACTTGCATGGATGGCCTAGCTTCAAAACCTCTTTTACATCTGTGTTTTTGGTTAACTTTGTTTTTTGCAAAATAACGCCTCTTTGTTCATTGGTTTTTGTTCAATAATTTTAATTCATTTAATTTTCAATATTATTCTTTTTTAAATTATTATTTTCATAGAAATGCCATGCATTTCTAGGACACCAAAAATTGCAATACAATTTTTGCGTGTATTATTGAATTTTTAGTTAATGTATTTTTTCTATTGAACTATTTTTTATTATTATTCTCTTCTTTTATTTTTTTCACTCACTTTTACTTTACTATGCCTCAAAACCTTATCATTCAGCATATAACCTTTCTGTAATTCTTCCAAAACCACCCCATCGTCCTTATCCGATTTCTCTTTCAGCATAACTTCATGCAGATAAGGGTCAAATTTCTTCCCCAATGATTCAATTGGTTTCAGACCTTCTGAATGTAAGAGTGTCATTAACTGCACATAGACCATTTCCATGCCTTTTACGAACTTTTCAGGATCTTTAGTAGACTTCAAAGCAATTTCAAACGTATCTATAGTTGACAATAACTTTTGTATAGTCTCTGCTTTAGCATATTTTACAAACTCTTGTTTCTCATTATCAACTCTTTTTTTGTAGTTTTCAAATTCTGCCTGTGTTCTTTGCAGAGTTTCTGTAAGTTCAGCTAAAGCTTCCTTATCAGTGGGCTTTTTTTCTTTTGTGTGTTTTTTGTCTTCTTTCTTCATCTTATTTTGGTTGACTTTAAATCAACGAAACTATGGTAATATCAACTAATATTTAAGCTTTTCTATGTTTCAGCATATAAATCACCAAAATATTTAAATAGAAAGGCTGTTTTAAGGTAAATTATGAGATATGTACACAGAATAACAATAATGAATTTAAGGAAGCCAGTTCAGAAAGATGTCAACCAAGAACTGCAATGGTTAGGCAGCTCTTTAGGATTATTTAATCTAAGGGACAAAGATAAAAGCTGTTTCAGGGTTTTTATTGAGTTAGTCAAGACAGCAAAGAAAGGAATTCCATTATCCAGCGATGAACTAGCAGACAGATTAGGTTTAAGTCGCGGTACAGTAGTACACCACCTTAACAAATTACTAGATTCCGGCATCATTGTACAAGCACATAGAGGCTATATTCTAAGAGTAGATAATTTAAGAGCACTTATAGACGAAGTTGAGAAAGACCTAAGAAGGAC
>CAYXZV010000003.1:0-74564 GCA_964469645.1 uncultured Methanosarcinales archaeon
AGTGAGAAATATTTATTTAGGAGTTAATTGTTGAGATACACAATGAAACAAAAAATATTTGGAAAAACACATCTTTTGCTCCTACTCATAGTTCTATTTGGTTTGTTCTTAAGATTATTATTTTTCTCAGGAATGGGAATTTCAGACTCATTGGCATACAGTAAGACTGCGAATGACATTAACGAAGGCTTGGGCATAGATCCAGATAGCACACTGACATTATCTACCAGGTTGGGATTGATATTTCCGACAATCCTTTCCTACAGACTTTTTGGGATAAATGATTTCTCATCAGTTGTATTCGTATTAATCGTATCAATTGCAAGCATAATCTTGATATTTTATTTTGGAAAATTATTATTTAATGAAAAAATAGGTTTAATGGCCGCTTTATTATTCTCATTTTTTCCACTCGACATTGTCCATGCCACAAAGCTGAGTTCAGATCTACCTTCTGCATTTTTCATGGCTTTGGGGGTTTACATTTTCCTCTATGCTGAAATGAAGCATAAGTTGAAATACGGATTGAGCTATCTTTTCTCTGGCATCTTCATAGGAATTGGGTACTTAATAAGAGAAAGTGCTTTGCTTATCGCATTGTTCTTCATTTCTTACATCATATACAAAAGAAGCATAAAAAAAGAGTATTTCTTGATTCCGTTAGGAATTTTGATAATATTTGTTATTGAGGCTTTTATGTTTCTCAGCATTACTGGTGATCCAATCTACAGGACAGTTTCTTCCCAGCAATACAATACTGAACAGGTTATAACACATAACTACTTTGGCAGATTAGACTTTCCAACGGGACTATTCCACTACCCATGGCTTTTCTTAACAAATAGTTTACTTACATATTTCTATTTGTTTATACTCATTGCATTAATTTATGTTTTAGCTAAAAAGAAGAAAGAAATCTACAGCATATTACTGTGGTTCATACCCATATTGCTATATTTGAGCTTTGGTTCTGCATCATTAACACAATATATTCCTTTCAGAGCAGTTGACAGGTATACATCAATAGTTACAATACCTGGAATACTTCTATTAGCGTTTTTCCTTTCAGAAAAAAAAGCAGTTATAAGAAAAGGGATAATGCCCATAGCACTGATACTTTTGTTGGTGATATCTACAGGGACAGTATACCTAAGGGAAGACCGGCATTTGTTGGATGATTTAAGAGAATCCCATCCATTCCTAAAAAATTTGGATAAAACTGTTTTTATTGATGATAGGTCCCTAAAAGCCCTGGATTATATTTCAGAATATGCAATCAATAAGAATTTGAAAAAATATCCTGACAACCTAGATAAAGTTAAAGATTCATATATAGTAATAAATCTGCATATGATAAGGAATCTCAAAGAAGCAAATAAAAATTTGAAATTTACTGATGAAATTGAGAATATTCCGAAAGACTGGAAGATTATAAAAGAGATAGGGAAGATTGAAAAAGATAAAATTATAGTATACTACACATCATAAGCGATTCTTATAAAATGAACTACACAAAACTAGCAGTTAAGGGAGTAACAACAGTATTTGTAATATCTATTGTAGCTGCATTTCTTGGCTACTTAGTAAGGCTTGTACTGGCAAAGAACCTTACTGTAGAAGAATTTGGATTATTTTATTCAGTCTTTGCTTTCCTGAGTATGATAAGTATTTTCAAAACTTTTGGATTTGATACTGCTTTGAGAAAATTTATACCGGAATTCGTCCATCATAAAAAAAATGACTACATCAAAAGTGCTATTATCTATGCAAACGTTGTGCAGATAATAACGAACACCATAGTCATCATAGCCATTTACTTTGCATCCAGCTATCTGGCCTCAAATTTTTTTCAAAATCCAAAAGCAGACTTTGTGCTCAAATTATTGGCCATCGCCTTCTTTACTGAAAGTTTCATGCTTATAATAAAATTAAGCTTCCAGGGATTTAAGAAGATGACTTTATTTTCTGGTATAGATGTTGTCAGGATGATTCTTATTCTGTCAATATCTTTCATAGGATTAAAATTAAATTACGGTCTTGTGGGGCCAATTATAGCATATACAATTACACCAATTATATTGACATTTATTTTCGGTTGGATCTTAGTCAAGAAGGTATTTCCTCAATTCCATAAATCAGAACTTGTTTTTGATAAAAAACTGTTCAAGAGTATTTTCAAATATGGATTCTTTGTGATGGCTGCAGGTGTAGGTGCTCTAATTTTGGGTTATACAGACATAATGGTTCTGACATATTTCTCTGGGTTAACTGCAGTAGCTTTGTATAGTGTAGCTCTCCCAACAACAAAAATATTGATTTATTTCCCAAGGGCCATTGCGGGAATACTTATCCCATTAACTTCGGAGTTATGGGCCAAAAAAGAGAAAAAAAAATTAAGAGATGGCATAGAATCATTGTATAAATATTCATTTATTGTCATAGTCCCACTAGTTTTTGTGATGTTTTCTTTTGCAGACACTATAATAAACGTCTTGTTTGGAAAGAGTTACATTGCTGCTGATAATGCAATGAAAATCCTTAGCATAGGTATGATTTTTGCAACAATAAATGGTGTGTGCTCTAACTTCTTCGCAGGCATAGGAAAACCCCAGATCGCAAGCAAAATGATCTACAGCGGTGCCATTTTTAATTTGATTGCAAATCTGATTTTAATCCCCATATTAGGGATTATAGGTGCTGCAATAACAACAACGTTAAGCTATGGTATTATGATGCTGATTGGACTGTTAAACATAAAGAGATTTATTGCAGTAACATTCCCAATAAAAATCTGGGCAAAGACACTAATAATCGGGGCATTATTTGTCTTGATCATGAGGATATTAAAAAATGTTATAACCCTTAATGTATGGATAGAAACAGCAATAGTTCTGACAATTGCAGGAATATCTTACATTGCATTATTGTTTTTATTAAAGGTAATCAATATCGATGAGCTAGAAGGTTTGTATAAGAGAATTGTAAATTAATTAGTCATAATTAAAGGACTTTTTTGCTATTTCCAGATCATTAAGATCATCTATTTCCATACAGAATTCTTCTCCAAAATAAACAGGGCAGAGATTAATCTTATCATAGATTCTATTTAAAGCTTCTTCACCATAAACTTTTACATTCCCTTCTTTAACAAATTTATCTATCTCATCCAACAATAGATTAAAACCTTCCTTTGAAAATTTATATATAGGTGCTAAGAAAAAGGTATTTTCTCCAGATATGTTTACGCTGATAGTTTTAACAATTCCATTCTCTATTTTTCCTTTAAAATCCTTCTCAGGTGGTTCAATCTTGTTGTTAACAAGAGCGCAATTAGGATTTTTATAATCTAGTAAATTTCCTAAGAGCTTTTTATCAAAAACCATATCACCATGCATTGTAAGGATGTCATCATCAATCAAATGCCTTGTCAGCCATAAAGAGTATATAGCATTTGTAGATTCATAGTCTGGATTCTTAACATACGTTACATTCACTTCAGGGAAATTTTCCGTCATGAATTCTTTTATTTTTTCTTCAAATGGGCCTACTGTAATAATAAAATCATTTATTCCATAATGCAAGATATTTTCTACTTCATGACCTAAAATTGTCTTTCCATTGAGTTTAGTTAAACATTTAGGATTCTGATCAGTAAGTGGACTTAACCTTTTTCCGATTCCGGAATTCAGTATTAACGCTTTCATCTTATACCCTCTAAAATCACTCTCAGGGCCTCTTCAGTTAATTCTCTTGGGTTGTTCTTAACCCTGTCAGGATTAAACCCATTTCTAACAATTATGTCAATGTCTTCTTGAGCTTTGATTCCTACCTCTCTTAATTTAGTAGCTAAACCTATTTCATCCATCAAATCTGCTATTATTTTGCTTGCTTCTTGTGGATCCTCAGCTCCAAGCAAAGCAGTGATTTCATCAATTATATTTTTAACATACTCAACTCCTCTCTGATCTAGTACATCCTGTTCTGAAACTCCAGAATTATACACAAACATCTGACCAACTGTCAATGCTACAGCATGTCCATGAGGAATACTAAAATAAGAGGTTATAGGGTAAGATATAGCATGAGATGCCGTTGTTTTAGAAATATTGATAGCTTTTCCTGCCAAATGAGCTGCTCTTGCCATTGCTTCTCTTGATACTTCAGAAGGATTATTTACAGCATCCGAAAGATTTCCCATAACAAGCTTGATTGCTTCTCTTGCATAATCTTTTGATTCATCATTTGAATTAACACACCAATAAGACTCAACTGCTTGAGATAAAGCATCCATTCCTGTAGATGCAGTAATGCCTTTTGGCAGACTCACAGTTAGCTGAGGATCAACAATTGCATAGTCAGGAAGCACAAGTTCATGTTCCAATGAATATTTTGTTTTATCAATATAAATAACAGCAAATTTAGTTGCCTCACTTCCAGAACCGGATGTTGTAGGTATACCTACCAAAACTTTTCCTCTATTTTCAATAGTTGCTTTCTTATTGATATAATCCTCTGGCTTTCCATCGTTAGCAGCCAAGACATTTATTGACTTGGCAACATCCATAACACTTCCACCACCAATCGCAATGACTAAATCACAATCAGCTTCTCTAAAAATGTCAATTCCTCTCTCTATATCTGTAAGTTTTGGATTTACTTCAAAATCAGAGAAACGTGTTATTCTAAATCCAGATAATAATGGCTCAACAGCACTTTTTGCCCCAGATAATTCATAAGAAGCCCCACCTGTAACTAAAAAAATACTGTTAGGGTTATGTCTGGACAAAACTCCTTCCAGATTCTGTACAGAATTCACACCAACATATTCCTGTTGCATTTTAACCTTGAATAAATTTCATAAAATCTTCCTTATTCTCTATCGGAGTTGTTGTAGGCCTTCCAAGGTCTTTTCTTGCGCCTTTATTGACCTTAATCTCAAGCAGCACAGGACCATCCATTTCTTTCATTTTTTTAACATATTCAATAATCTGATCTTTAGTTTCTGCAGAAAATGCGCCTACATAACCATTCGCTTTTGCAACTTGAACAATGTCTATATCAAATGCTGCTGTAGGTTGTCCACCGACTGAATCATGAGCAAAATTATTGAAAATAATATGTTTGAAATTTTTCGGTTTTAAAGAGCTTATTATTGATAATGCTCCCATATGCATTATTAAAGCTCCATCGCCATCAAAACAATAAACTGTTCTATCTTGCTTTTCTAAGGCAACTCCAAGAGCGATTGAAGAAGAATGACCCATACTTCCTACTGTAAGGAAATCTTTTTCATGTCCCTGTTTAAGCTCTTCTCTAAACTCAAATAGCTCCCTGGAAGTCTTCCCGGTTGTAGAAACAACAATATCATCTTCATTAAGCAAAGGCACAATAGTTTTTATTGCATCTTCTCTATTAAACTCATAATTTGTCTGTTTTTTATTTTGCAGTTTATATTCTTCAAATGTTCCTTTCTTAACAACGATGGCATATGGAGCTTTATTAGCTTCCATGTATTCTATTGCTTCTGTCAAAATTTCTTCATAATTATCATCTAATAGCTTATATGGTATTTTTAACGCATCTAAAACATCTAATGTAACCTTACCCATCTTGACGTGTTGCGGCTCATCCTTTTTTCCCGGTTCTCCCCTCCACCCCACTACCAACAACATAGGTATAGAATACACTTCCTTATCGGCAAGAGAAGTTAAAGGATTTACAGTGTTTCCTAGACCAGAATTCTGCATATAGACTAATCCAAATTTTCCAGTAGCGAGATAATGCCCGGCAGCAAGAGCAATTGCATTGCCTTCATTCGCAGCAATTATATTATTTTTCTCAGAAGTATTGTCTGTCACATAAGCGCAAAAATCCTTTAGCAATGAGTCAGGAACTCCAGTAAAGAAATCTAACTTATTTTCAATTAATTTATCATAAAATTTCTTGCAGAGTATCATCTTAATCATCAGATTTGACTATAATTATTTCCCTCCAGGAATCAATGTCAATACATCTTTTATTGGCAAGCATAATTCATCTGCTTCATGGCTTCTACCATTCTCCAATATGGATTTTGTCGCCTTGACCATAGCAGGATATGCGCTCCTCAGTAAATGGTTTGCATATATCACAATATTAACGTCAGCTTCTATCAACTTTTCTTCAGTCAAGGTATTGTATGTTGTAGGTACAGCTACAAGTGGTACTTTGTTTTCAAATTTTTTATATTCGCTGCAGAAATCAAGAACTTCTTTAGGGTCTTCTTCCTTGCTATGGATCATTATTCCGTCTGCACCAGCCTCAATGTATGCTTTAGCTCTCTTTAGTGCATCATCAAGACCTTTTTTTAATATCAAACTCTCGATCCTAGCTACAATCATAAAATCTTCTGTTACTTGTGCTTTTTTTCCAGTAGATATCTTCTTAGAAAAATTTTCTATTGTATCCTGCTGTTGGTCAACATCTGTTCCAAACAAAGAATTCCTTTTTGAACCTATTTTATCTTCTATAATAACGGCAGATACACCCAGCCTTTCCAGAGTTTTTACAGTATAAACAAAATGTTCTGTCAAACCTCCGCTATCGCCATCCACAATCATAGGTTTAGTGGTTACTTCCAGTATTTGGTCTATGGTCTGTACTCTAGAAGTATAATCAACCAGCTCTATATCCGGCTTGCCTTTGGAAGTTGAATCAGTAAGGCTGCTTAACCACATCCCGTCAAACTCCCTTACGGCCTCTCCTTCAATAATTTTTGTTTTTTCAATTATTCTTCCAGTCAAGCCATTATGTACCTCTAAAAATCTAACTATTGGTTTGAGTTCGAGTAATTTTCTCAATTTCTTGAGCCTAATTTCAGGGGTTGTTCCTATCTCAGTCATATTGTTGACTAATTGTGTTGAAGATATTCCCTTAGTATATTCTGGTTCTACCAGCTCACCGCCCCATTTTTTTAATGTCTCAACTACTCGTTCCCTTATTTGTTTTTGAACACCTTCACGCCAGTCAGTTCCATGGACAACGTACTCTGGCTTTAATTTTACTAGATTAGATACATAATCAAGAGTTTCTTGGGGAACTACTTCCTTGACGCCTTTTATATTCTCTATTATTTTCTTTCTTTGTTCATAAGAAAGTAAAGGGAGACGTTTAAAACTAGCAATAGCTTTATCTGTTAATAATCCGACAGTTACCTCGCCAAGTTTTCTTGCTTCTTCTATTATTTTAATATGACCATGATGCAATACATCCGAGCTCATACCTACATAGACTTTCTTCATTTTCTATCATCTCCATTCTCATACACACTAAAAATTTTTTTAACTATGTTGTCAGTAGACAATTTCTCATAGAAATCTGGCTGCACAATTTCGCCATTGATTTTTTTCATATACTTTGAACCGGGAACTTTTTTCCAGTTTGAACCATATACTAGGATTAGTTTTGCATTTCCAAATTGTTCATGAATTTTTTTCAGGTTTTCGATTGGGTCCAATTCATTTTGAACCATGACCATATCCACACACCTTAAAGAAGAAATAATTGCCTTTCTATCCTTTAAGCCAGCTACTGGTGCTTCTTTATAGGATTTGATCGCATCATCCGTCAAAACACCGCAAATATGAAAATCTCCAAGATTATTTGCGGACTCCAACAATCTCAAATGTCCATAGTGGAACATATCTGCAGTGACAGAGCTATAAACAATTCTTTTTATCTTCTCTTTTTCAACGGTTACAATATCTCCATCTTTGATCCCAGAACCAGTAGGTATTGTAACACATAACTGCCCATTAGATTTGTTTGCCCAGACTACCTTTTTCATAGTCCACTAGTGTTACTAGTGAGTATTTAAACCTTTCTATTTAGATAGCTACATATTTCCCTGTATTTCTTCCCAGAGTTTATTCTCTATCTCTAGACCTTTACCAATCAAATTGTTCTTTTCTTGTGGATCATTTTCCAGATCATAGAGTTCTTTTTCCTTATTTGTCTCATTGTATACTAGCTTCCATTTATCAGTTCTAACACTCCTGACATTATGTTTTTCAGGAGAAGGAGTCGGCCCTCCTAGACCTCCAGTCTCAGAATAAGCAATCCTATCGTCTATTTCTCCTTTAATAAAAGACAAAAATGACTTTCCTTGTATTTTTTTATAGTTTTCTTTTTCTTTAAGTTTAAACATATCCATAATAGTAGGCAAGACATCAATAGTCCTAACGACATTCTTTATCTCTAGATTCTTAGAAAAGTCCTTTCCAATAACATACAAGAAGCTTTTTAATGTATAATCATACAGATAAACACCATAAGCTTTCTCTCCGACCTTGTCCCCTACACTAACACCATGGTCAGTAAACACTAAAATTACTGAATTTTCCCACAATCCCAGTTCTTTAGTCTTATCCAATATGGACTTTAGATAATCTGCACTTGTCTCGACCCAACCAAGGTATTTTTTGAAGTTATTATCTTTATCTTTGAAGTACGCTTCATCAAAATCTGAATATTTTTTGATGACTTCAGAAACAAGTTTTGTATGTAATTTACTGTAATCCAAAAAAAGACAGAATGGTTGCTTATTTTTTATTTGTAACAAAATCTCTGAATGTCGTTTTACAAGATCGTCCTTAAACTCATTATGAGATCTTACCTTATCAAATCCTTGAGTTGGGATTATACTCTCATAGATCAAATCACATTCCGTATGATATCCCTGTTCTTTGAAATACTGCGCCAAAGTGAAGCACTTTTTTTTGTCAAAACTATAACTCTTGTAGTATCCATTGACCCCATTGTCATTTCCATTCATACCAGAAAATACTGCATGCAAAGACGCTATGGTATAAGGTGCATAAGTTATCAAATTAGGGAAAAACACGCTATCCTTTTTCAGTTCTTGGTAATAATCAACCTTAGATATAGCATCATACCTAGCTCCGTCTATCATTATCATAATTATATTTGGTTTTTTCCCAGAAAATTTACTTGAAAGTTTTCCAAAGAATTTTGGTGCTTTAAACATTTTTATTTTCCATATAACCGAGCTTTCTCAGCAATTTTTTTGATCTTTCTGTTAAATCTACATCCTCATCACCTTTTGAATGATTCATCCATTCAAATAATTTCCCCCTTAACTCTTTGGCCACTCCAAGCTCTTTGTTTATTAGGTTTACATTCTCCTTTGGGTCTTCTTTTAAATTATATAATTCATAGATGTCATTTTCTGGGTGGGGGATATAAATAAGCTTCCATTCGTTAGTTCTTATCATCCTCCACTTGCCTTTTATTCCAGGAAAAAATGTCCTGTTGTTTTGTTTAAACTCCATCTTCCCATTTTCTGCAAACAGGTATTTCCTATCATCTTCACCCTCATTTATTATAGGGACTAAGCTCTTTCCATCAACCTTTTCTATTAAAGGTATATCTAAAATGTCTAAGATAGTAGGCATGATATCTATCGTCTGAACTTGAGTTTCTATTTTTTTTCCTTGTATCTTAGGGGCATGAATTATCAAAGGTATTCTTATTCCTTCTTCATATAAGCACAGACTATGCTGGAAAGAAAGGCCATGCTCTCCAAGACCCTCTCCATGATCTGCAGTTATAATAATCGAAGTTTTATCCTTTAATTTTAGTTCTTCGATGTATTTGATTATATAACTCACTTGCATATCTATAAACTTTATTAAGCCGTCATACTGGGCTATTGCGTTATGAACTTTCTCTTTCGGAAGATTAATGTTAAAAACTATATCCCCCTTCTTGTCGCTCCAATCATCAAATACGCTTTCTCCTTTATAGCCGGGATTAAACATCTCATCAAAAGGTTTTGGTGGTTCATAAGGAGTATGCAAGTCGGCATAGTGCAGATATAGGAAGAATTTTTTATGCTTATTTTTTTTAATTTGGCTTTTTGCAAAATCAGTTAATTCTTCTGCCCTGGTTACTTCTTTCTTGTGAATTAATCTTTTTATTTTATTTTTTATTCTCCATTGCAATGAAGAAAACTCATCAAAACCTTTTTCAATTCCGCTATCCATAGAATCTATATCGTAACCTATCGTCCTATAACCATGTGCTTGCAAAATTTCTGCTAAAGTTGTAATTTTTGGATTTAGTTTATGCCTAAGAATAAACCTAAGCCCATGTGAATGGGGGTATAAACCAGTCATCATTGAAGCTACGGAAGGTGTTGAACTAGGTATTGCAGTAATAGAATTAGTAAAAAAAGCACTTTCATTTGCAATTCTATCAATATTTGGACTGGTATCCCTATTATAACCACTTTTTCCTAAATGGTCAAAACGTAATGCATCTACTACAATAAAGATAACGTTCATTGTCGACTAATGGAACCATAATCAGTTTAAATACCTTTTTATGTTCATACTATATTCGATTTGAGAAAGGTTTAAATAAAAAAAGCCATTAAAAAATTCACTATGACAGACAATAAAATCACCTATAAGGAGATTAAAGCAAAACAGGGAAAAAATTTGAAATCGATCTATTATAATATATACAGAAGGTTCTCCACACCCTTCACATATGTTTTTGTCAAACTAGGATTTTCTCCAAGTGCGGTATCTATATTAAATTTATTTCCTGCCTTAATTGGATACTTTTTTTTAGCTACTGGAAATTATTTTTTGATGGGAATAGGGCTTTTATTTTTCATCCTATACAAAATATGGGATTGTTCAGATGGGGAAGTTGCAAGGATCCAGAATCCAAAAGCTATGGATCCAAAGCACAAAAAGGTAGAAGGGATGTATTTTGATGCAGTCGCACATTTCATAGAGCCAATTTTTTTTGGAGCTGGATTAGGTGTTGGGCTTTATAAGTTATACAACACCGAGATGTATATCACTTTTGGAATTTTTTTAGCGGTTATATTTACATTAGAGTATGCATTAAGAGAGTTGGTAAGATCTTACTTCAGGAAGGGCATTATAGAAAAAAAAATAAAATTGAAAAAAGAATTGAAATATATTCAAAAAGAATTGAATGGAAGAATGGTCAAAGGACATTCTTGGCAAGAACAAAATATCATCTTTAAAATATTCGGCTTTTATCCTCCTGGACTGATATACAGCAGGGAATATATTGATCCCATGCTGGTATTTGCTATTATTATAGAATTTGTATCTGGCAAATTTATTAACATCCCATTCGATATATTTGGGCAGGCAATCGGCATATTATCAATATACCTTTTTGTTGTCGGTATTGTAAAACTAACAGGAATTATCAGCTTTATCACAAAAATGGTAAAGAATAAATACCTCACTAATTTTCTGAATGAATTATGAAGTTAGGACGATCTGCAAGATAAATTCAATAAAAATGACATATTACCATGAAGCAGGACTGATAGACAGCACAGACGACATCCAGTTTAAAGTATATAGCAGCACACACCCTAAAGGATTTATCATAGCAAAGCCTAAGTATGTTCCTGCAGATTTACTTTCTTTAACGGGACTGAAAAAAAGATTCTTATTCAGTAAATGTATGTTTCGGTTCAATTTATTCAACAAAAAAGAGGTAGTAGAAAAAAACCTGGATGCCATACGAAGCAAGTTCCCATATTATATCTATGAATGTAAAAAGCATCAAAACTGGTTTTTAGGCGTACCCGAGAAAAAGGTAAAGAAATTCTACGACACTAAGAAAGGCTTGCAAGAATTGCTTAAAGTTCCTGAGGAGGACCTAGATGATTACCTGAAAGCCGTGAGAAAATTGGTTGACATTCTTGTTGAAGCCGGAATTCCAACTGAAAATCTAGGAATAAGCCATTCAACTTTATTGGGAAACTACACTCCCGGAGAATCTGATATTGATATGCTAATTTTTGGGATGGATAATGGGTGGAAAGCAATCAAGCATCTGGAAAAATACAAAAATCCATCTCTAAAATGGAAATCAAAGGAAGACTGGGCTACATATTACCAAAAAAGAGTTGTATCTAAGGTGTACACAGAAGAGGAATATGTAGCAAACATGGTCAGGAAAAAAGATGACGGGTTCATTGACGGCAATGTTTTCTCTTTGTTCTGTATTGAAAATAAGGATGAATCGTGGTATGATTGGGAAGCACAACATGAACCATTAGGAACAGTAAAGATAAATGCGAAGGTAAAGGATGCATATCATTCCATTGTAAGACCCGGATACTATGAACTTGAAGAAACAAAAATACTGGAAGGTCATGAAGATGTACCAATAAAGCGCATTGTAACATGGGCAAGGCCTTTTAGCTTACAGGCAAAAGAAAATGAACGTATAGAAGCCTGCGGACTTCTGGAAAAAGTCAAGTCAAAAGAAGGTGAATTTTATCAAGTGGTAATAGGATACTTTGATACTTACACAACTGACAGGGGTGAAAAAGAGTACTTAAAAGCTCTCATAAGCTAGAATGCACTACTATGAATCATCTATGATCACAACCAAGGATGGGCTCATTTGTCAAGTTTATGGTAATGAACATCCCAAAGGTAGGATTTTGGTTAAACCAAAATATATCCCTACAGACAAAATATCTAGCGATGCACTGCCCTATAGGTTTATTTCCGGAAGGAAAATGAATAGGTTAGATCTTTGGATAGATAAAGATAAACTTAAGGAGTACCTAACTGCTTTTACAAAGGAATATCCTGATTATGTTTTTAAGAGTGAAGTTCATGATAAAAGTCCACTTTTTTTCGCTGTTCCTGAAGAAGATATCGAAAAGGCATATTCTCCCAATAAAGGTTTAGCCGAACTTATGAGTATTCCAATCAAGGATTTAGATGACCACCTAAGAGCACTAGTAGAATTTGTATCATTTCTTCTCAAGAGCGGTATCAAACTGAAAGATTTAGGCATTACATATTCGACATTGATGGGTCATTATTCCCCAAATATGTCCGATATAAACATTGTAGTATATGGCAAAGAAAAATTCTGGGAATTGATGAAATTTCTGGAGAAAAATAAAGATAAGGATCTAAAATGGAAAACTTACGAAGAATGGGAAAACTTCTACAAAAAAAGGAACAGGCATATGATACATAAAAAAGAGATATATATAGAGAATATGTATAGGAAAAAATCTGAAGGCTTCTTTAAAGATACCTTGTTTGTCATATTTGCGGTGGAGAATGAAGATGAAACATGGTTTAAATGGGGGGAAGAAGGATACAAGCAAGTAGGAGTAGCCAAATTTGAGGGTTTGGTTACTGACAACAAAAACTCCGTTGTCAGACCCGGTTGTTATGAAATTTCAGATACAAAATTTGTTGATGGAGACGAATCATGCAGGAATCTGCAAATAAGCAAGATCGTATTCTATTCCAGAGATTATTGCATGCTTGCTTATCCAGATGAAAAGATTGAAGCTAGTGGAGTTATTGAGGAAGTTACTCCAAAATCAGGTGAGAGATATTACCGGTTAGTTATTGGGTACTTTGATTCTTATTTGACTGAAAGACGAGATGAAGAATACATAAAAGTTATTGAGGACTAAGATGGAAGAAACTGATAAATTATTTGGAGAAGATGTAAGTTTTAAGGATAATTGTAATCTATGTAATGAACAGAAGTATGAAGTCGGAGAAAAAACGGAGTATGGAGTAATAATCTATAAAATTGGCAGTCAAAAAAATGGCTGGTTTGCTACTTTATCTCCTAAAACCGGTGGAAACGCTAAAGATTTTACAATACAACTAATGCCATTTTCTCATCTAACTCATTTTTCTCAAATTGAGTCGCACAAAGGATTAGCAGAAAGTTATGGGATTGCATTCTCCAAGCTATCCATGGCTATGACAAGAATTATGATTGAAAATGAAGGGTTGAAATCTACTACTAAAGAAAAAAAGTTATCAGTGCCAATAGCAACTTATGGGAAATCAACGACGTGGAAAGAAAAAAAAGAGCATTTGCACATTAAGATTTTCCCGTTTAGAGGAAACATTGGCCAACCATACACGGTTGACAGCTCCTTTGGAAGGAAAGAAATATTTAAGGATAAAACAGGGGAGTTTGTGAAGATGAACCCTGTCAAAAAAGTAATGATTGGGGAAGAAAGGTTTGAAAAGCTGGTAAAAGACCTTATATCTCTGTTAAAATGATAGACTTGCAAAACCATACTGTGGCTTCTGATGGTGAACTAACTCCTGAAGAGCTTATCGACCTTGCTGTAGAAAAGAAATTAAGTGCAATTGCGATAACAGATCATGATTCTATAGCATCTGTAGAAAAAGCAGTTGAATATTCTAAAGGCAAGGGTATAGAAGTGGTACCAGGAATAGAACTAAGCTGTGATGACCCTCTGTTTAGCTATGATAAGGTAGATGTTTTAGGTCTTTTTATAGATTTCAATAATCAGAAACTTATCGATTTGATAAAACACATAAACGACAAAAGGGAAGAGAATAAAAAATTAATAATTGAGAAGCTAAAAGGTCTTGGATATGAGGTAGAATATGAAGATGTCAAAAAAACTGTTGGTGGAACATTCGGAAGGCCGCATATTGCAAAATATCTTCTAAAGAAATATCCTGATAAATTCAGTTCTGTCAGGGATGTTTTTGATGAATTATTAGGAGTCGGGAAAAAGGCTTTTGTAGGCACTATAGGCAGAGTTTCAATAAAAGATGGTATAAAAACAATACAAGAAGCAGGAGGGGTAGCTATTTTAGCACATCCTGGAGTCTATCCCAAGGAGGATTCTATCAAACTAATAGATTTTTTTGTGGAGAATGGTGGTGATGGAATGGAAACATATTACCCTTACCATATAATATGTCCTGAAAAGAATATTGATGAAAGTGGCAATCAAGATCTGATAAATTTTTACAAAGGTATTGCAAAATCAAAGAAAATACTCGAGAGCGGCGGTAATGATCATCACGATAAGGGTAGAGCTACTATGGGCAAGGTAGCTGTACCAGAAAAGGTTTTGGAGAATCTAAAAAACAAAATACCGGTTTCTTAAAATGGCAAAACAAGGATGGACTTTATGGTTTACAGGTCTGCATGGTTCTGGGAAATCGACAATAGCTGAAAAACTTGTCAACATACTGAAGGGAAAAAACATTCAGGTAATCCTTCTCGATGGTGACGAAATGAGGAAAACAATATCAGCAGACTTAGGCTATTCTAAAGAAGAGAGGAACGAACATATGAAACGTGTAGCGAACCTTTGCAAAGAAAAATCCCAGGAAGGGGCATTTACAATAGCTTCTGTAGCTTCTCCAACAGAACAATCCAGGGAATACGCAAGAAAAGTTTTGGATAAAATTCTCATAGTATATGTAAAATGCCCTTTGGAAGTATGCCAAAAAAGGGATGTCAAGGGTCATTATAAAAAAGCCAAAGAAAATGAAAAGGGTTTTGAGAACTTTATGAAAATTTCTTCGAATTTTGAAGAGCCAAAGAATCCAGATATAGTGCTTGAAACAGACAAGGAAAGTGTGGATGAATCAGTAGACAATCTATTGAGTAAATTAAAGGAAAAAGGCATAGTTTAATGTCAAAAAACACAAGGAATTTAGAATCAGCAAGGCAATTATGTCTTAAATATTACTGCTCCTTGGCTCTGGAATATCGGCCTGAATAATCCTGATTCTGCAAGCTCCTGTAGTTTAGTATTAGTTTCATCTGCACCGTATTTCTGTGCATACCTTCCATCTATTACCAGATATTCATAATCCCTAGATTTTAGAAAAGAATGAATTTCTTCTGCTGTTTGATTTGCTCCTGTTGTCTTAAATTCCTTTATATCGTCGCACCAAAAACATATGAATTTGTCCATCCCTATTGTAGGGCCATCTACAACAAAGCTGAAAACCTTAGTATTTGCGGGTATATTATCTCTAATCCACAAATATGCTCCAATCTCTTCTCCAGATGTCCAGAATCCTCCTGGTGGCCATATTGCCGTGTTTACTGCTATTTTCTGCTGTGTTGAAGTAAAGTATACTCCTGTCAGCAAGAGTATTAATACAACGAGTTTGCCTATATTTCCAACAGATTTTCTTGTCAAGTGCATTAGCGAAAAAGCACCTTCTGTTGCTAAAATACAGACTGGTATAGCAAGCACCATCCAGGACCTAAAAGGAGACAATTTGAACTGGAAAGGAGCTGCATTGACTGCATAAAAAAGAAAAATGAACCAAGCAACAGTGATGATGAGGTATCGATCCTTAAAATCTTTAGTTGTAAAATTAGCAACAACCAAAACAGATAATACAATGATGCTGAAAATTGAAATGATGAGCAGGAAGAGCTGGTCAGAAACAAAAACACTAAACGGTATATCTTGCTTTTCGCCATCAACCCACACGGCCTTAGTGTATGTAGAAAAGAATAAAAAAACCATAGCAGAGGTTAAAATAAAGAAAGAAGTCAGAATAATAATTTTGTTTTTCTTTAAAGAATCTTTATATTTAAAAAGAATATAAACCAAAGCAATAACAAGAAGTATAGACAAAACAATTCCAATGCCTATGGGATTATTTATAGCATTCTGCTTTTGTGCAAAAAAGAAATCACTAAAGGTATAAACTCTATCTCCAGTACCACCTACACTTAATGCAGCAGCTCCAGTTCCTACTTGGATACCCAAACCTTTCAGAGTTCCAGAAAGACTGTATTTCATAATCATAGGGATCCACCAAAATGCAAAAGAAAGAATTAGCCCAAAAATACCTGCAAGGGCATGATTAACTAATATTTTCTTTTCTAAGATCATCTTTATCAAAGCATATGATACAAAAAGCAATCCAAAGTAGGTGCTATGAGTAGGAGATGAAGTTAAAGCCGCAACCATCACCAAGCCGGTTAAAATCCACCATTTTTTATCATGTTTTATCCTCTCAAAAGCGTAAAAGACAACAAAATAGAGCGGAACTGACAGAGATATCGCCCATATGAAATGTGACATAAAAGCAGGAATAGAGAATAGGGCAAAAGCTGCAAATAACGCCTTGTTTCTGCTTCCACTGAATTCCTTAACAAAGAAATAAAAGAATATTACGCTTAAGGAGACGATCAGTGCATTGAAGAATTTAAGAGTCCAGTAAATAGAATCGTTAGTTTGGTGCAATATACCCATTACAACGGCATACGCCGGCGGATAGGGAGTCATATACCTTATAGGCCTGGCTATATCAGAAAATGCATTCTTTTCTACAGAATAAAATTTTGCAGTCTGAGAATGCCCCCAAGGATCATCATCCTCCAAATAAGGGTAATTAAATGCACCAGTTCCATAAACATAAAAGCTGGCTGCAAAAATAGCCAGCATGCCAAAAATGCTTATGTCTGTCTTGGTTAGCTTAAAGGAAAAATAAAATTTACTATAGTTCCTAAACAAATAGTATGTTGGGTATATCAAACTCAATGCCAGGATTATCCTCCAATCAGCAGGTATCTTCATTATATTGAGAACAAGGGCCAAAAATGGCAGCAAAGCGAGGCCAAAACCAAATCTCATTAAATTCCTTTCAAGAAAGTTCTCAGAATTTTTTACAAATGAGGAAATAGTGAACCCTAATCCATAGCAATATACAAAGAATAACAAGATAGTGACCATGCTCATGATCTAAGCTAAAAAACTTTATTTTAAAAAGGTTGTTGTTTTTAAAGTGAAATAGTAAATTAGAAACATATTTAAATTGATATCTGTTAGTTTTACCTATACAAATTGTGGCATGATTTATAATGAATAAAGGACGATTATTAATCATAGCTGAAAAGGAACGAGAGGTATACCATAGATTTTCAGTTATATTAAATAAGCATATGACCGTTAATGAGTTTTATATAGTGCAGAATCCTGATAAGCCGCCATTTCTCTTATCACGATGGATAAAAGTAATTAAATACTTTAATGGGACTTTTAGAACTCTCAACCCAGATAAAGTGTTGGTTTGCGGTGGCTCTTTAATTTCAGTATGGCTTTTTGTTTTTTTGATTAAGTTGTTTAAGAAGAAAACAGAAATAATCTTTTTTAGATACGATATTGAAAATTTTAGGTTATTTCCAAAAGGTTTTATAAAAAAATTTATACGTTACTTAATTATTGTTTTAGAAAAATTTTGCTTTCTTTCATCACATAAATTCATTCATAAAGGCTTTTATGATGAATTAAAGATGTTAAAATTCTATAATAAAATTAAAAATAAGCCACATTACTTGTTCAGAGACATGCTGGATAAATCATTAATCCAGAAATTTGGCCCAAGTAAAAAGCTGTCAAAAAGTGATAAAGAGATTCATGTCGTTTATGTTGGAGGTCTTAATGTTGATGATGGTCCCGATATGCCGTCTTTTTGGAAATTCATTCCGAAAATTACTGATCAGAAAATTCACTTCCATGTTTATTCAAGGCAACCTCGACATATTATAAACAAACTTAAAGAAACAGAAAAAAATAACAAATATTTTCATTATGAAGGTTTCGTGAACCATAGAGAGCTTATTAAAAAAATGGGGATGTATGACTTTTCAATAAGCATTGTTGATTACAAAAACACCCCCGTCGCTTGGCAAAAAAGTGCTTTTGGATTTAAGATTCTTGACTCAATAATGGCCGGAATTTTATATATAGCTCCGAACAATCTTACTGCTACTGCACAATTTTTAGAAAAGAACAAAGTAGGGATGTGTTATGATTATTCAAATTGGTATAAAATTAAACATCATATATCTAAGATTAAAGTGAAAAGTTATCAGAAAAATTTTGAAAAGTACATCTCCAACTATAATGAAAATGGGCTGATTGATTTTATACTAAACTAAAAAGATCATTCAAGATAACATTACAAACCTTTTGCGTCCAATTGTTTCTTAATTCGTTGCAAACCTTCGTCAATGTTTATTTTCGGTTCCCATTTGTTTGCTTCTTTTATAGCGCTTATATCTAATAAAAAACTTAAATCGTCCTTATTTACAGTTTCGAGTACAACGATCTCTTTTTGTGGATTAAAAAGTTTCTTAATCTTCTCAGCAAGGTTCTTTAATGATATTTTTTCATCACCACCTATATTAAATGTCTTACCATAACACGATTCATTTTTGATGGTAAGTAAAAGAACATCAATAAAATCATCGATATAAACAAAATCCTTATATCTATCAGGATCGTGATCGATTTTAATTGTATCGTGTAACGCTGAATAAATGAGCGCGTCAACAGTGTTTTTTTTAAGAGGAACACATTCAATACAACCATATACATTGCTTATTCTCAAGCAGATTGTCTTCAATCCAAAACGTTGGTTAAAGAACTGGTAATACTTTTCTGACATTAGCTTAGCAAAACCGTAAACACTTGTCAGTTCTAACATCGCATCTTCTTTAATGGGGAGTTTACAGTTTTTTGAATATTCAAGCCTAGAGCCAAAGTGAACTAAAATCGTATTCAAATCGTTTTCTTGACAGTATTGAAGGAGTTTGAAGTTAAGTGTGACAATGTTTTGTTGGTAAGTTAAGTCATTTTTTTCAGCATGAATTAAATTTAATATAATATCTGTTTTATTTAGATGCTCCTGTAAAGGCTCAAAATCTACAAGTGGGTCAAACGAGACAACATTTGCTATCTTATAGAGTTCAGGGTACTTAGCATGTTTATCTGATCCGTGCTCCGCATTTCTAGCAACAACAGTAACTTGTGCTCCGAGATTAACTAGTCTTTTAACAAGACTAGGTCCAACGTAACCAAAACCACCCAAAATTAAAATTTGCTTATCTACATAATATTTCATCGTCTGTCAGAACACTAACCAACTTATAAAGATATCCATTTGTATGTCTAAACTTATCCTAAACCAAGCTGCTTCATTCGTTTTATATTATGGTATATTGGATTGTTTACACCATCTTTGATTAAACCAGCATTATAGGCCTCAATGATACTTTTAATTCCATCTTCCACTGTAAACTTAGGTTTAAACCCAAGAACCTTTGCAATTTTATCTGAGTTAATATTGAAAGATCTGTTATCGTTGCTTTCAAAATACTCAAAAGTAATATCAGGGCCGCATATTTTCTTAACAAGATTTGCTATTTCAGTTATAGAAAGATTCTGATATCCTGCATTGAACGACTGATGGTTAATTTTTTCCTTAGGCGCTTTCAGCATGAGCCCATATACTCTAACTATATCCTTGATATTGATATTTGGACGACACTGTTTTCCGCCAAATATTTTAATTTTTTTATTAACTAATGCGTTTATAGTGAGTATATTCACAACTACATCCAATCTTAGCCTAGTAGCATAACCACATACAGTGGCAGACCTCACTGCCACCCATTCAAAATCATCCTTCAAGTTTCGCAATACTTTCTCGCATTCAGCCTTGTACTTGGAATAATCTGTAATTGGCTCAAGAGAATCTTCCTCAACAACCTTTTCCTTATCCTTAATCCCATATACACTTGATGTGCTTGCATACACCAGTCTTTTGATCTTATTGACTTTCATAGCTTCAACAACGTTAAAGAAAGCGTCATAATTTATTGATTTTCCAAGTTCTGGGTTCATCTCAAAGCTAGGATCATTAGAAATGCACGCGAGATGTATCATCGCATCACATCCTTTAGAAGCTTCCACAAGTTTTTCTTTGTCTCTTATATCTCCTTTAATCTCAATCAATTTAGAATCGTTAATGTCCTTAAAAACCTCTCCGTAAGTGTAAAGGTCATAAACCACAACTTCATAACCTTTCTTTAGTAGATCAGGAACTAATGCAGATCCTACATAACCTGCGCCTCCTGTAATAAGTACTTTCTTTATTCCATTGCTATTAATTTCCATTTTCATCTCCTAAATACTTAAACCATTTTTCGGTTGCTTTTTTGATGGATTTTTTATCCCAAAGAGGAGCATCTTTCCAATAATCAATATTATCCAGCATGATCTTTACACCCTCTTCAAAAGAAACTTCAGGCTTCCATTTAAGAATTTTACTGGCTTTTGTAATATCTGCATGCGTAATATCTGGCTCCCCTGGTCTTTTAGGAATTTGTACTGTAGGACCTCCAATTAGTTTTGCAAGGTAATTGACTGATTGAGGGTTTTGAGTTCCAATATTTATTATCTCTCCATTTACATCAGACTCAGCAGCAATTAAATTTGCTTTAGTCGTATCAGTTACATAGATAAAATCCCGAGTCTGAGTGCCGTCACCAACAATAGTTAGCGGCTTATTTTCGAGCTTTTGCTTTAAGAACACCTTAAAGACTGCTCCATAAGTGTTATTAGTCCTTGCCCTTGTACCATAGACATTAAAGTACCTCAAAGAGATGACTGGAAGTTTATAAAGTTTATTCCAAAATAATGCATACTGTTCTGAAATATACTTTGTAAAGGCATAAGGATATTGTGGCCTTACCTCTGCCGTTTCCGGAGTAGGGTATTTGTCTGGTATCCCATAACATGAAGATGATGCGCTAAATACTAATTTTTTTATGTTATGCTTTCTGGAAGCTTCCAAAACTCTTATAGTTCCAGTAACATTTGCATTATGGTATTTGGTGGGCTCTTCAATTGAAGGCACAATATCGGCCAATGCTGCCATATGAAAAACATAATCAGTATCTTTGAATAAAGAGTCATCGAATTCTTTAGAAATATCAATCTCATAAAATTTATATTTGGGATCGTCTTTAAAGATATCCACATTATCTTTCTGTCCATTGGAAAAATCATCAATACCTGTAACCTCATAGCCCTTATCCAGCAGAAGCTCTGCCATATGACTTCCAATGAATCCTGCACAACCTGTCACAATAGCTTTTTTATCCATGCCCTAATTGGGTAATTATGTCCATTCTTAAATCTTTTCATAAACCAGGATGTATCAATAATTCATAAAGTATTTAAAAGCTCCAGAGTTTTTTACACTGGAAAATGCATCAGAATAAGAGAGTGCAATGTTAATGATGGACAACAAGCAATATATTAAAAAATATTTTTCCGATATGAAGGAAGTGATTGAAAAGCTGTCAATGGATGACATAGATAAGGTCATAGACATTCTTTTTGAAGCGTGGAAAAACGGAAATAAAGTATATACTATGGGCAATGGAGGTTCAGCTTCCACAGCCACTCATCTTGCAGCAGACCTGGCTAAATCCGCTATAGTTAAGGGCAAGAAAAGGTTTAAGGTTATTGGATTGACCGACAACATACCATTAATGAGCGCTTGGACTAACGACAATGGTTTTGAAAACCTGTTTACGGGACAGCTTGAAAACCTTATTGAGCCGGGAGATGTCCTTATAGGATTCTCTGTTCATGGTGGGGCAGGTTCCGGCAATGCCGGCGCATGGTCTCAAAACCTTCTGAAAGCCATGAAATTTACCAAAGAAAAAGGTGGGAAAAATATAGGGTTTTCGGGTTTTGACGGAGGTTTATTTAAAGAATTCGCTGATGCGTGTGTAGTTGTTCCGATAAACTCCACCCCTCAAGTAGAGGCATTTCATGTTGTTCTTCACCACCTCATCGTCTTTGGCCTTAAGGAAAAAATCAAGGATGAAGGATAATAAAATAATAACCTTTTTAAATCAATAGACGTTGTTTTTATAGATGACTAACTTAAAAATAAAAATTTATCTTGGGGAAAAATGGAAATTTTTGTAGATACTGCTTCTTTAGAAGACTTAAAAGAACTTTTAAGTTGGGGTATAGTATCTGGATGTACTACAAACCCAAAAATCTGTGCTGAAGAAGGTGCAGATTTTGAGACTAGAATGAAAGAGATACTTTCATTAGTCAAGGGACCGGTGAGTATAGAAGTTACAACAAATGATTATGATTTAATGGTAGAAGAAGCAAAAAAATACGCTTCATGGAGTAAAAATGCTGTAATAAAGGTTCCAATGAATGTTCCTGGCCTAAAGGCTGTAAAAACTCTAAAAGAGAATGGTATAAAAACAAATGTGACTGCATGTATGTCAGCAAAACAGGCAATTCTTCCTGCGCTGGCAGGGGCTGATTATGTAAGCCTTTTCTGGGCAAGAATAGAGGATATGGGTTATAATGCTCAAACTATTGCTGAAGAAACTGTTAAGGTTTTCAAGGATAACAATGTAAAGTCAAAAATAATACTTGGTAGTTTTAGGCAGATCTCCCACATAAACCGGGCAATGTTGACTGGTGCGCAAGTTCTTACAATACCCCCAAAAATATTAAAAGAGATGGTAAGCAATCCAAGAACTACAGAAACTATACAAGAATTTTTAGATTATTGGGAGAAATTTAAAGATAAATAAGGTTTAGAAAACTTCTCAAAATGGAAAATCAGGGATTAGACGAAATAAAAAAGAAATATCCTATAGAACGTGTAAAGGAGATAATATCACAATTTAAAAATATTAAGACACTTGTAATAGGAGATACAATAATTGATGAGTATCATTTTACACGTAGCAAGGGCAGGGCAACTAAAGATCCGATCCTTTCTGTAGATTACGTAAGGCATGAAGCTTATGCTGGAGGTATTCTGGCAATTGCAAACCATATTAGTGGATTTGTAGATGAAGTCGCGTGTGTTACCCTCCTTGGAGACCATGAAGACAAAAAAGACCTTATCATGAAATCTCTGAACAAGAATGTTTCTTTAAAATTCTTTGTTAAGAAGAACACTCCAACAACTATAAAAAAGAGGTATTTGAATATTACTCATAATGAAAAACTATTCAAAGTGGAGCACATCAATGATGTTCCAATTTCCGGGCATCTTGAACAGGAATTCATAGATTATTTGGAACAAGAATTGCCTAAATATGATATGGTTTTCGTTGGAGACTTCGGCCACGGACTAATTACAAGCAAGATTATAAAGGTTTTAGAAGAAAAATCAAAATATTTGGCTGTCAATGTACAATCCAATAGCACCAATCTCGGATTCAACTATGTAACCAAATATAATTCTCCAACTTTCCTTACTATGGATGTCCAGGAACTAAGATATGCAGTGGAAGATCGATTCAGTGATGTTCCTGCACTTATGAATAATCTGCATAAGACAACTGGTTTCAACAAATTCCTAGTCACCATGAGTAAAGATGGTTCAGGCTATTTCAATTCTGGAAAGCAGGGTTTTTTTCCCGCATTTGTTATGAAACCGCAAGATACTGTAGGGGCTGGAGACGCTGTTTTTTCTATAATACCTTTATTTGATTACCATAATTGTGGTGATGTCATACCTTTCATAGCAAACTGCATTGGAGGTATTGCTGTCTCCTATATGGGAAATAAGAACTCTGTAACAAAAAAGAGCTTATTGGACTTTATTGAAGAAGTATATAACGGAAATAAGAAAATCAATAACTAAATATCATCAAATTCTTTTTTCAATGCGCTGTAATTCTTACCTGTGACATCTATGAATTTGACTTTGAGGTTTCTAGCCAGACCGGCATCATCTTGATTATTACCGATAATAACAATCTTGTCAAAATTCTTTATATTTTTGTTAAGTTCCTGCAGGGCTTCCATCAGCATATCCTGGCTTGGTTTTCTTCTAGATTTTTCTTTAACAAATTCTGGCACAAATTTAACATCTTTCATGGAGTCTGCATAGGTTGCATCAACATCAGGGCAAAACTTCCAATTATCTATTATAATGCCTCTCTTCCTCAATAAATCATCAATATAATCGTTCACTGATTTAAATGTTGCAACATCAAAATATCCGCGCGCAACTCCTTGCTGGTTACTCATAACAACTTTTACCGTATCATAAATTGTTTGTATGTACATAACGAAATCAAGAACATCATCTTTCAGTACTACCTGATTACGCCAATTTTTATCTTTTCCAAGATATAGCACATCCTCTATAAGGGTCCCATCACGGTCAATCCCCAAAAGTATCTTTTCACGCTTGACATGGTCTTGTATATGTTTTATTATCTCTGTTGAAGAAAGTTTTTGATCTGTAGTATATTTTATCTCTCCTCCTACTTCTTTTATTGCTTTCCTATCTGACGTTATGCCTGGAGTATTTTTATTTGCATAATCCGGTCCTTTAATAAATACATTAGGTTTTATCAGATATATAACTTTATCTGCAGTCAGATAGTTACTGATAAAAACATAATCAACTGTTTTTATTTGGCTAACAGAATATGCCCTCATCTGTTCATCAAAAACAGGTTTTCTTTTTTTTCTTTTTTCTACGTATTTATCAGATGTTATTCCAACTACAAGAACATCGCAATATTTTTTTGCGCTAATAAAATGAGCAACGTGTCCAGGATGTAAGAGATCAAAAGCTCCAACACATAATCCGATTATTTTATTATCTTTCTTCAAATTAGAAATAACAGTAATTAATGCTTCCTCCGTTAAGAAATTGGGAGAATTGTAACTACCTTTTACCTGAGTCATAGGCAGTAAATAACTCGGGAGGTTATAAAAATATTACTGTTTTAGTAAATGGGCTTATGAGTAAGATTAGAAACATATTTAAATCGACATGGGTTAGTTTCTTGCATGGAAATAGTAGTAACAATACCTGCATATAACGAGGAAGACACCATAGGTAGAGTAATCAGTAATATTAACGAAGTGATGAAAAGCAATAGGTACAGCTACAAAATCCTTGTCACCGATGATGGCAGCAAAGATAAGACCGCAGAAGTGGCAAAAAAAGCAGGTGCCGTAGTTTACTCTCACCCAAAAAATTACGGGCTGGCTGAGACATTTACAACAGAAGTAGAGGAAGCCCTTAAATTAGGTGCTGATGTGATTGTACACATAGATGCTGATACTCAATACAAGCCAGAAGAGATACCTAAGCTAATTAATGAAATAGACAAGGGATATGATCTTGTCTTAGGCAGCAGGTTTAAAGGTACTATTGAGAGTATGCCCTTCATAAAAAAAGCTGGTAACAGGGCTTTCTCAAGGGTCATCTCCAATATAACTGGAATAGAGATTTCTGATGCTCAAACCGGATTTAGGGCTTTTACTAAGGAGGTTGCTGAAAGGATAAAAATTACTTCTGGGCACACTTACACACAAGAGCAGATTATAAGGGCTGTAAAGGAAAAATTCAGGATAAAAGAAGTTCCAGTGTATTTTGCAAAAAGAAAGGATAAAAGTAGGCTCATATCCAACCCGTTCGAATATGCAATAAGGGCATGGATTAATATTATAAGGATTTACAGGGATTACGAACCGCTTAAATTTTTTGGTGTAATGGGGACATTGATATTCCTTACGGGATTTATTCTAGGGCTTTATCTGACCTACATTCAGATATTTGGAGAAGGTGTCAACAGGCATTTGGGATTGATGACGTTGGACATACTTGTTCTAAGTATTGGATTACAGATAATAATATTCGGATTTATTGCTGACATGCTCAGAAAATAAATATTATTTTTTGATCCTCTTATAAGCTTCTCTTAATGTAACAAATTCTACATCATCATGTTTTTTTGCAAATGATATGAATGAGTCTAAATCTCTCAATGCCTGCACATATTTACCATCTTTGGTTGTAGCTTCTGAGCTATGTGTCATGACGACAAAAGGGAAGGGTTTTTTTGATCTGTCTGCTTTCTTGTAATATTCTGCAAATGCTTTGTTAAGCAAAACAAAATATATTGGGTCAGCTCTCATCTTTGAACCAAAAAAATCAAATGTTGCTATTGGTATTTCAGTAATATCTGAGTTATTGTGTTTTGTTTCTTGGTAGTTGGTTGTGCTAAGTTTCCAATGGTAATGGCCGTTTACCTTGCTCCAGTCATATTTCATTGTATCACCAGTATGCCCTTTGATGCCAGGAATTGCAGAGCTGTCAATCTTAAAACCGACCTTATCTAATGCTTTCGCCCCTCCGGAATCCAAGGCCCAATTACCCCATCTAAAGCTTATAAGGTCTTTGGCAACAGTTTTCCCAAGGTTTTCTTTTATCAATTCTTTTCCGGCTTTTATAATCCTTAATTTCTCTTCATAATTGTAAAAAAAGGCGCTTGTCGCACCATATTTTTTTGAAAGCTTCTTTTGTATTGAAAAATCAGAGTCAGCGTGTGAATGCAGCCCAATCTCATGCCCTTTCTTAATTACATTTTTAAGTTCCTTAGTTATTTGATTGTAGGCCTTTCCTTCAGCTGAAAAACACTGCGTAGAAAGAAAAAAAGTTGTCTTGATCCCATGTTTATCGAAAACTTTCATAAGGTTTCTTATACCATAATAATAGCCTTGAAACGCAGCAGGATTTTCTATTTGCCATACTCTTCTTTCACTTGACTCGACATATCCTGATTCTGTATCTGTAGTTATTACAACAAGAAAGGGGTATTTTTTTGGAAGCTTGCCAGGAAGGTTTCTTACTTTTACTCCAACCGATAAAATTCGTAAGATTATCCTTCCAAAGAAACTGGAAAAAAATCTATACCATAGTAATCGCATTTTTAGGGCTGTTTTCATTTTAGTAAATTCTTATATATTTTCATGAAATCTTTTGATATTTTTCCCCATGAATAATTTTTCTTCGCAAATTCAGCAGCATTCTTTCCAAGCTTTGCTGATATTTTTTTGTTCTTTAATATTTCAGCAACTGCATTGGATAATTCCAGACTATTTTTTTGTTTGATTAAAATTCCATTGTAATTGTTTTTTATCACAAAAGGTATTCCTCCAACATTAGTCCCGATAACTGCACATCCGGATGCCATTGCCTCCAATAATGTCAAACCAAGGGCTTCTGTACCAGTCTTAGTGGAAAGTGAGGGCATAATAAAGATATCTGCAAAGTTGTAGTACTTTACAACAGCTGACACAGGCAAAGAGCCGAGAAATTCTACATATTCTTCTATTTTATTTTCTCGTAATCTTTCCCGCAAAACTTTTTCATAAGGGCCTTCTCCTATTATCAATAATTTTATCTTGGAATCGTATTTTATTATATCTGGCATTGCATCAATAATGTATTGCAATCCTTTTTGATCGCTCAACCTTCCGACAAAAAGCAATATTTTATTTTTTACATATTTTTTGGGCTTTGGTGTTTTTTTATTCTTAAATATATTAACATCCACCCCCATAGGGATCACTTCAATCTTTTTTGAAAATTCTGGGAATCTTTTTACCAGCTCATTTTTTGTTGCTTTGCTGTTTGTTGTTATAATATCTGAATCTTTGATTACAGAGTATTGTAATTTTTTGAAGAATATATTTTTCAATGGAAATAAATCACTGCCGTGTACACTAACCAATAATTTTACCTTAAGAAATCTCTTAAGAAAAACTCCTACAAATCCCTGAGGTAAAATCCAATGCGCATGTACCATATTAATATGTTTATCTTTTATTATTTTATAGGATGCTAGAAATTCGGATATTATAAGCAAAGGCATCTGCATCTTGGCCAAAAGGCTTTTCTGCATATTTGGTATTATTCCGCCACCATAACATAATTTCTGTAAGCTTTCTGGTTTAAAGTAAGCAAATCGTACAACCTCTAGCTTACCAATATTTTCTTTCTTTGCAGCTCCTTTATGATGCGGAGCAAGGACAATAAGGTTATATTTAGAAGCCAGCCTTTCTGATAGCTCATATACAAACCTTGGGCTAGAATCATTCTTCCATCTAGGAAATGTAGTTGCAGTAACAAGAACCTTATTTTTCATATGGTCAGATATTGGACTTCTATATAAATATGTTTTCAAAAAGCTTTTTAAATGCAGTTAAGTAACCCCAGAGGGTGGAAGGGGTAATATTATGTGTGGGCAAGGAACACAAGATTTTACTTACAAAAGTAAAAATTTCAACCGCAGCAAGCTGAGAGGCATTTGGAATTTTTACTCTAGAAATTGGACATAGATAACCATAGCGAAGCTGTGGGGTATAAACCCCAATTTCCGCTGAATCAAAAATATACAAAAAAAACATTTATATAATACTTATTTTATTGGGTTTCAACATGCAATTCGAAGGGCACAAATCAATTGAAAAATTTGGGGAGAAAATTGGATTCATTTTTTCATACTTCTTATTCACCACAATATTATTTGGAATCATTATGTTCCTAAATAAATTACATGGAATGACATATTTACATATTATGGGGATTTCTTTATTGATTATATTTACAGGAATTTTGATTAAGAGGTTTCTACAATGAATTCATCAAAACAGTTTTTCAGGGGTTTTAGAAAAGGTATGAATAATTTTGGACAAAATATTGCAATAATAATTAATTCAGCTTTACTGTTTATTGTATATTTAATTGGTATTGGTTTCACATCAATTATTGCAAAGATTTTTAGAAAACATTTTCTTGAAACAAAAATATCAAAAACAAAAACTACATACTGGTCTGATTTAAATCTAAAGAATAAACCCATTAAGGAATACTATAGGCAATTTTGAGAGGATAAAAAATGTACATATTGGGGGTTAGCTGCTATTATCACGATTCGTCAGCCGCATTATTAAAAGATGGCATTATTGTAGCTGCTGCTCAAGAGGAGAGATTTACAAGAAAAAAGCATGACACTTCTTTTCCAATTAATTCCATAAAGTACTGTCTTAAAAGCCAGAATATAAAAATCGAGGATATAGGACACATAGGATTCTACGAAAAACCTTTTCTTAAGTTTGAAAGGGTCTTGCACCAGCATTTAGAGATGTTTCCGAAAAGTTTCAAGACTTTCTTAAGTTCCATACCTTCTTGGATTAATGAAAAATTAAGGGTAATGAGGGCCATCAGAAAGAAACTTGGGTACAAGGGAGATGTGATGTTTATAGAGCACCATCTTGCTCATGCTGCAAGCTCATTCTTAATAAGTCCTTTTAAAGAAGCTGCAATATTGACCGTAGATGGAGTTGGGGAATGGACAACAACTGCATATGGTTATGGAAAAGGAAATGATATTGATCTCATGAAAGAAATTAGGTTTCCTAGTTCTATTGGATTGCTTTATTCCACTATAACAGCATATCTGGGTTTTAGCGTAAATAATTCAGAATACAAGGTTATGGGATTAAGTCCTTATGGTAACATGGACAAGAACAAAAATGAATATTACAAGAGATTAAAGGAAGTCATAGATGTTAAAGAAGACGGGAGCTTTATGTTTGACATGAGCTATTTTGTTTATCATTACGCGGATAGGATGCCTTCAAGTAAGCTTTGTAGACTTTTAGGCGGACCAGTAAGAAATCCAGAATCAGAAGTAACACAAAGACACAAAGATATTGCAGCAGCATTGCAGATGATAACTGAAGAAATTCTGACTAAAATACTTAACCATATACATAGAATAACAAAATGCGAAAATATCGTTCTTGCCGGTGGAGTTGCATTAAATAGTGTGTACAATGGAAAGATTTTAAGAAATACACCATTTAGAAAAATATGGATACAACCTGATGCAGGAGACGGAGGTACTAGCATAGGAGTTGTCTCTTATATTTACAATACAATATTAGGAAACAAAAGGAATTACATTTTTGATGATGCGTACCTAGGACCAAAATATTCAGGACAAGAAATAAGATCATTTTTGGAAAAAAGTAACATAAAATATTCTGAATTTAAGGATGATAAAGAACTGATTGAGAAAACTGCAAAGCTCATTTATGACAATAATGTTATTGGATGGTTCCACATGGGAATGGAATGGGGACCTAGAGCTTTAGGAGCAAGAAGCATATTATCCAATCCCTGTAACCCAAAAATGCAGGACATACTAAATCAAAAAGTTAAGCACCGGGAAAAATTCAGGCCTTTTGCTCCTGTTGTTTGTGAGGATGACGCTCTAAAATATTTTGATTGTGATATACCAATTCCAGAACCGACAGATTTCATGCTTATGGTCTATCCTATTAAAAAAGAATGGCATGAAAAAATTCCTGCCGTAACTCATGTTGACGGCTCTGGAAGGTTACAGACAATAAGAAGACATCAAAATCTCTTATATTATGATCTTGTTAAGGAATTCGGAAAATTATCAGGGATTCCAATCTTAATAAATACTTCATTTAATATAAGAGGAGAACCTATTGTCTGTACACCTTATGATGCATATAAATGTATGATGGGAACCGGTATTGATTATTTAGTAATTGGCAAGTTTTTAATAAAAAGAGGCGACAACTTAGAAGATATGTGGGATAGTGAGAGAAATGCAAAAGATTAAACCTTTACTAATAAATATTTTAGTCTTAATAATTATATTATTTTTAATTTTTTTTATATTGGAAGTATCATTAAGAATTTTTTATCCTCAGCTTACTGTGTCTAGAGCAGAAAAAATATCTCCTAAAATTTTTGAAGAAAGTGATTATACTGGTTGGAAACTTAAACCAAATACAAATGATAGGCTTATCTCAACTATTGGGAATGAATTTAATGTCCCAGTTAGCATTAATTCTAATGGGCTAAGGGATGATGAAATTAATCCCAAAGAGATTAGCATGAAAACCATAATCGGTGCTATTGGTGACTCCTTTACATTTGGCTCTGGAATAAGATTAGAAGATACATACCATCAAAAGCTGGAGAAAATGCTAAATAAATACTCAGACGATGTTAGAGTAATCAGTATGGGACGTGCTGATGGTGCTTTAACTACAGATGTACAATATTTATACCTCAAAAAGAAAGGGTTGAAATTCAATCCAAAAATGATAATTGTGGGTTATTTTGTTGGAAATGATATTACAGATATTGGTAAGAAAACTACTTGGATATCTACCGATGATAATGACAACCCAACAAATATTACTACCACTTATACTTATATTGATGAAGAGGGAAGATATAGAAGAAATTATGACATAAGCACAGAGGGTAGAAGTTTATTTTACAAACTTAACAGATTTATGTCTGATTGGTCTCATCTCCATATGTTCTTAAAAAGGTTTTATATCGGAGCTACTATAAGTAAACCAGAGTCAGATCATGTTTATGTGCATCCTGAAGACTACCTAAAAAAATTCAACATCTCAAAAAAAATGCTAGTTGAGATAAATAAGATACTGCAAGCCAATAACGTAACGTTAGTTGTCATGCTAATACCTGCAAAAGTACAAGTTGACGATAAAGCTTGGAAAGCTTATGAAGAGTATCATGATAAAAATTCTTATAGATTCAATCCTCAAAATGAGATAATGAGATTCTGTAATGAAGAAAATATAAAATGTTTAGACTTATTGCCAGATTTTATAGGAAAACAGGGGTTATACTTCAAAATAGATAACCATTGGAATGAAAAAGGCCATGAATTGGCTGCTGGAAAACTATATGAGTATCTTATAAATGAGTATCCATATGCGAAAGGAATATATAATATGCCAATTCGACAGGGTTTAGTAGAGAATGGCTAATAACAAATCTTTATTAGGAGAGGTCTGGGACTTTTTAAGAGTCAGGAAAGCGTGGTGGCTTGCACCAATAATTATTATGCTAATTTTAGCAGGGGTATTGATCATAGCGGGTCAAAGTAGTGCTTTGTCGCCATTTATTTATGCACTATTTTAAAGCTGATAAATATATCTTTTTTTATTAAGTTATTTTCCACACAGTCAAATATTCTACTTCTATATGAATATGTTTTCAAAAAGCTTTTTAAACACTATGAGGTAACCATAGAGCATGGAAGTTGTGATATTATGTGGGGGCAAAGGGACCAGATTAAGTGAATATACCGTGTCGATACCAAAGCCTATGATAGAAGTAGGCAAAAAGCCGATATTGATGCATCTCATGGAATTTTATGCCAGTTATGGACATAAAGACTTTATTTTATGCCTAGGGTATAAAGGGGAAAAAATAAAGGAGTTTTTTAAAGACAAGAAGGATTGGAATATTGAATTTGTTGATACAGGTGAAGATTCAAACAAGGCAGAGAGATTGATGAAAGTAAAGGACAAAATAAAGGATGATACTTTCCTAGTCTCTTATGGTGATGATCTCAGTGATGTAAATGTTAATAAAGTAATAGAATTTCACAAAGAAAAAAATAAGATCGTGACACTAACAGCAGTTCCATTAATCTCTCCATTCGGAATATTAGAATTAAATAAAAATCTTGAAGTTACTGAGTTTAAGGAGAAACCGACACTGAAGGAGCTTATGAATGGTGGCTTTTACGTAATGAAAAAAGAGATTTTTGACCACATTAAACCTGGACTTGATTTAGAAAAAGAGATTTTTGAAGAACTTGCAAAACAAAATCAAATTGCAGCATTTAAGCACGAAGGCTTCTGGAAATCGATGAATACATTAAAGGATGCTATAGAATTAAATGAATTGCATGATAAAGGTGACACACCGTGGATAAGATAAGCTGGAAAAATACAAATGTTTTGGTAACAGGAGCTGATGGCTTTATTGGAAGCCATATAGCCAAAGCGTTGGTTGAGAAAGGAGCGCGGGTAGTAACTATTGCAAGAGACATAAAAAAAACCAATAATATGGACATTCTGGATTTGAAAGATAAAATTGACATAGTTCGTGGCGATATTATAAATTTAGAAGATTGTGAAAGGGCAATTAATGAGTATGACATTGAATTCTGCTTCCACATTGCTGCCCAAGCAATTGTTGGTCCTGCAAATAGAAGTCCATTATCTACGTTCGGCTCAAACATCAAAGGAACATGGAATATATTAGAAACATGCAGGACTTCAAAAACAATTAAAGGAATTATTATTGCTTCATCAGATAAAGCATATGGGCAGCAAAAAAAGCTTCCATACACAGAAGATTCTCCATTAAATGGTTATTTCCCTTATGACGCGTCAAAAGCTTGTGCCGAAATAATAGCAAGATCGTATTTCATGACTTACAATCTGCCATTGGCTATAACAAGAAATGCTAATACTTACGGTCCTGCAGACATGAACATGAGCAGGATTATCCCTGATGTCATTACCAGATTAGTCAAAGATGAACAGCCGATTATCAGGAGTGATGGTAACCCTGAAAGGGACTACTTATACATAAAAGATTCTGTAAACGCTTATTTAATTCTCGCAGAAAACTTACATAGGAAAGAAGTAGTTGGACAAGCCTTTAATTTTGGCACTGGAAAGCCAATTAGTGTGCTTGACCTTTACAAAAAGATGATAAAAATAGTAGGAAAGGATGTAAAGCCTAAAATACTTGGACAAGCAAAGAACGAGATTGACAGGCAATATCTTGATTCAAGTAAAGCCAAAAAGGTTCTTGGTTGGGAACCAGAATACGACATTGACTCTGGATTAAAAGAAACGATTGAATGGTATAAAAAATATTTTTCAAAATGAGAGTTCTAGTTATCATGAAGAGATTTGGAGCAAATAAAGACATGGTTATGCAGAACTTTGGAAGGCAGGTAAGGCTTTTTGAATCACTTTCAAAATTAGGCCGCAAAATAGATTTTCTTTGTCCAGATTATAAAAAATTTGAAAACAAAGACATAAAAAGAAACAAAATAAATTTCTACATAAGACCCTATTCACCATTAAATCATTTTCAATTCATAAAAATATTAAAAAACTTGATTAAAAAAAATAAATATGATTTTATTGTTAGTACAACTGATCCATTGATTGGAATTCTTGGCTATAGATACTCAAAAAAGTTTGATGTTAAGCATATCTATGATATGCAGGATGAGTATAGCTCCTATGATGCCTATAAAATACCTTTCATAAAAAATCTTGACAAAAAAGCAGTCAAAAATTCTGATATTGTCATTACTGTGAGTGATTCGTTAAATAAATACGTTAAAAAAAATAGGAAAAAACCTACGTACACC
The DNA here is from genome assembly GCA_964469645.1 of uncultured Methanosarcinales archaeon. Lineage (GTDB taxonomy): Archaea > Nanobdellota > Nanobdellia > Woesearchaeales > GW2011-AR4 > JACPJP01. The sequence continues at coordinate 34,765 of CAYXZV010000003.1, forward strand.
ATACAAAACGGCATTGATTTAGGATTATTCAAAAAAATAGATAAAAGTAGTGCGAGAAAAATATTAAAGCTTCCAAAAGGGAGGATCATAGTTTATACGGGTGAAATAAGCAGGTTCAAAGGAGTTGATATTCTGATTCATGCATTCAATAAGATAAGACAAAAATATCCTAATACCTACCTATTGCTCAGCGGGAAAATTAATAAAAATATTAACATAAAACAGAAGAACATAATATTCAGAGAATTTCCAAAAAGGGAAGAACTTGCTTTAGGGATTAATGCTGCTGATGTTGCAGTTGTGCCTAACCCAAAGAATAAATTCACAGAATATTGCTTTCCTTACAAACTCTGTGAATATATGGCTTGCAACGTACCAATTGTAGCGACAAACGTTGGTGATGTGTCAGTTTTGTTGAAAAAAAATCATGGAAGCTTATGTAAACCAAATGACGTCGAAGATTTAAGTGAAAAAATAATTGCAGCGCTTAAGAGAAAAAGAAAAGTTAATTATAGAAATGACTTAAGGCAGTTTACTTGGAAAAAACTTTCAAAAAAACTTGATAAGATTATTAGAGAGATACAAAAATAAAGAGGATAAAATAAGCTGACGAAATTCTAAGTTATTTTAATCATCCACATACTTAGTAAGTTCATTACCAACCAAAGTTGCAAATAATTTGTTCCCTCTTTCATTAAAATGTGAGTCATATTTAAAATATAAATCACTCATACTTAAATCTCTCATTTCTTTTGTTACATCTATGTAAGTGATATTAAGAGATGTAGCTATGTCTTTTAATATTTTATTTGGCTTATCGATATCTGCATCTATATCAAAACTCCTATAGAATTCCTCTTGATGGATCTGTCTTTTATCTGGGACATAAACAATTAATAATTTGGAATTATCAACTACTTTCTTAAATTCTTTAAATAAAGCTGCCGTCTTTACCCATTCACTACTTTCTTTAGTTTGATCTTTTAAAAAAATCCTGTATTCTGTAGATTCTCTATTTTCACTTTCATCAAAATATGCTTTAAGATTAGAAAAAGATTCTCTCATTAACCTTGCTGTTTTAGTACTGTATAATTTAGCATATACATATAATTCTCTGTTTGTGAGAGAATCGTAACGGTACTTTTGTATTAGATTTCCATAAGCAACTTTTCTGTCGGTAACACCATTATTGTCGTCATTATCATTTAAATAATAGAAAATAATTACAATTTCAGGATTATAATTCCAGCCTTTTGTTATAAAATAATGCAGTTGATTATCTTGACCGTAAGCTGGAACTCCAGCTTTGATAACATCTACTCCTAATTGCCGTTCTATAATACTCAGAAAAGTATCGTTTATTTCAACGCCATGCCCAAATGCAAGAGAATCTCCTAATGCTAGAATCCTAAAATCGTCACTGGTTACGCTATGTTCGTAATCCCTCAGACCCTCAGAATTGATTCTAATGTTTACATCATAATCTCCAACCATCCTGCCCTCAAAATTTGGAGTCAATTTGATATCCAATGGAGTTTCAGCATTCTCAAATAATCCTTCAGGATAGGTATAATAAAATGTAAATTTTGGAAATAGATTTAGAAATAATTCTAGAAGTATAAACATAAAAATTACTACAAAAATGCTCAACATTATGTTGGTAATTAGCTTATTGCGTACCATAATAACCTCTAATCTATCTAAGTAACCTTTTTATGACAGTTAATTCTATTCCTATTTTTCTTTCAACGGCTTCTAATACTACCAAATCTTCTTCTGAAAAGGACTTGAACACAACAAGTAAAATAAGATACAACACCATGAACATCAAAATTCCTGCAATGAAAAAATATGTGCTAAATAAATCCAATAATCCAAATGTATAAAAAACTACTATGAATGAAATAATTCCTGAAGATAAATACTTTAGATAAAGTAGACGGTTATAACCAAATTTAAGAATTCTCTTGAATACAAAAAGTTTTGTTAAACTTAGTATTATCAGAGAAAGGGTTGTAGCAATAGCTGCACCAACTATACCATAAAGAGGAATTAATATTATGTTAAGAATGATGTTTCCAACTAATGCGAATGTAGTTGAAATTCCCAAAAATTTTGTTTTTTTGAACGTTCTTAATCCTTGCTCTGACAATCCGAATAAAGTTGCAAAAAAGTAGCCCATAATCAGTATTACAAGAGGTACAGAAGCCTCTAGATAATTTTGCCCAAAAGTGATAGAAAGGGTTCTGGTTGGAAATGCTAATACAAATATAAAAATTGGCAATACTAAAATGAATATCCAACGAGAAGCTACTTCAAAAATTTTTCTTATTGATGCTTTTGCCCTTTTCGCATACAATTCAGATATTATGGGGTAAAATATATCACCAAACGATAGCCAGAATATCATAAGAGCTGAAGCTATTATGAATGCTGCATTATATATTCCTACATCTACTTCAGACTTAAAAATTCCTATAAATATAGTATCAGTCCATACTAGAGCCGCTCCAAGAAATCCAGTTATCATCAATGGAAATGAAAAAGAAATAAGTTGCTTAAAATTAAATTTAGGCTTTAATTCCTTTTTTAGAATATTTTTTAATTTAGACTTTAGAAGAAGAGTTGCTGCTACTGAAGATATAATTAAGGAAATTACATAAGCCCAACTAAGCGTAAACAAAGATGCAGAAACATAGATAACAAGAATGATAAAGATAAGATTAAGCATCTTCTCAAAGACACTTTCTGATATTATCACATATTCTGGTTTCTTAAATGCATAAAAATAATATTTTAATAACTGGGTAAGAACACTGAAGGGTATTCCTATTGAGAATATCTTGATGATAGTATCAAGGCCTTGTATTTTAAATAGATTATTCCCTATATATGCTGAAGAGCTATACAAGAATATTAGTATTATAATGCTAAACGCTATTGTTATAACGAAGCTAGAAATTAATATCCCTTTTACTTGATCATATTGTTTTTTAGCAAGATGATGATTTATGAATTTACCGATACTTTGGTGCATGCCTGCAAGGCCCAATAACCATGCAAAGTTTAGTATAGTTATTCCCAAAGTAAGCAGTCCATAATCCCCAGGTCCTAAATAGCGGGCTGCTAATACCTTATAAAAAAGAACAGCAATAGAGGATAAAACAATACCTAGGAATATTATAAAACCTCCTTTGGCAACTTTCTTTATAGCATAATCTTCTAATTCATCCATATAATCAAAAAATTTATCAAATTTTAAATATTTATTTTATTCGTGAAACGATTAATTATTTTTGAACCATTCAACAGTTTTTGTAAGTCCTTCTTTCAAATCTACTTTAGGGTACCATTTGAGCTCTTTCTTTGCCTTACTTATATCAGGACATCTTACACGAGGATCGTCTACAGGCAACTTTTTAGACACGATCTCACTCTTACTATTCGCAAGTTCTTTGATGATCTCTGCAAACTCATTTATTGTATGTTCATCAGGATTTCCAAGATTCACAGGATCATTTATATTGGAAATCATCAACTTATACACCCCCTCTACCATATCGCTTATATAGCAAAAACTCCTTGTTTGTTTTCCGGCCCCATAGACTGTAATAGGCTTGTTGCTTAATGATTGGCTTATAAAATTTGGTACAACTCTTCCATCATCTTTCCTCATTCTTGGGCCATAAGTATTGAATATTCTGGCTATCCTTACATCCACTTTATGTATTGTATGGTAGGCCATAACAAGCGCTTCTGCAAATCTTTTCGCTTCATCATAACAGCCCCTGGGGCCAACAGGATTAACATTACCCCAATAGCTTTCCGGCTGTGGATTGACTAATGGATCTCCATAAACTTCAGATGTGGACGCTAAAACATACTTTGCTTTCTTAGCCAAAGCTAAACCTAGAGTGTTATGTGTCCCAAGACTCCCCACTTTCAGTGTCTGTATAGGGATTTTCTGGTAGTCTACAGGACTCGCAGGGCTTGCAAAATGCATGACATAATCTATATCTTCATCGATATCTATGTGCTTTGATACATCGTGATCAACCAATTTAAAGTTTTTATTTCCTGTCAGATGTTCTACATTTTTCTTATTCCCAGTTATAAAATTATCAATGCAAATAACTTTAAACCCTTTTTTTATGAGGAACTCACATAAATGGCTTCCAATAAAGCCTGCCCCTCCAGTTATAAGTACGGTCTTCATATTATCCTTTGAAATTCTTGTCTGCCTTTTCCAGCTGCTCTAAGCTCCCTACATCATACCATGTCTTATCAGTTATATGTGCATAAACCGTTTGCCTGGTATGTAGCCATGCTATGAAATCCCCGGTCTTATCTGCATTGTTTCCCTGATCTATATATTTTTTGATTAAATCTAATGTTTTTCTTGGAAAAATGTATACTCCTGTTGAAATAAGTGTTGATTTTGGGCTTGAAGGTTTTTCCTCAAAACCAACAACAACATTTTTCTCAGCTGAGACAACCCCATACTGCTTTGCCAGTTCGGAATCTTTTACATCATGCAGTACGACAAGATTAGACTCTGTTTTTTTGAATATATCTGCAACGTCCTTCAACGAAAATTCGAAAAGATTGTCTCCCGCTATAACAATTAGGTCATCATCTATGTTTTTTGTGTTTATTGCATAGTTGACATCGCCCAAAGCCCCTAGCCTATCTTCATTGCTTTTGGTTCCATCATTTATTACTTCTATTGCTTTTTTGGCATCAAAATTATGAAGCCAATCCAAAAAATCTTGTGAAAATTTATCGTTTGTAACAATGTAGATGTTATCAACATGATCCAGCTCTTCCACCTTGGAGATTATATGCTCTACCATCACCTTTCCGGCAACTTTAAGCAAAGGTTTTGGTGTGTTTTTTGTCAATGGGTACAGTCTTGTAGCATAACCTGCTGCCAGTATGATACATTTCATCTACACCACATCTTTCCTTCCCACACTTATATAAGTAAATCCTTCTTTTTTAAGATCTTCGGGATCATAGATATTTCTTCCATCAATAATCACTGGGCTTGTTAACAATGATTTGATTTTTTTAATGTCCAGTTCCTTAAACTCTTTCCATTCAGTCAGTATAAGAAGAACGTCTGCATCTTTTGAAACTTCATAAGGGTCATTGCAGAATTCTATATCATCAAGAATTTCTTTTGCCTTTTCCATTGCCTCGGGATCATAAGCCTTTATTTTTCCTCCTTCTTTCTGCAGCTCTTTGATTATATAAACACTGGGAGCAAATCTCATATCATCTGTATTTGGTTTAAAGGCCAATCCGAGAATTCCAATAGTTTTTCCGTTAATGTTTTTCAGGGTTTTTTTTACTTTGTCCATGAAGTTTCTCTTTTGTTCTTCATTAATCTCATTAGTTGCTTTTAGAAGCTTGTAATCATAGCCATATTTCTCGGCTATCTTAATGAATGCCTGGGAATCTTTTGGAAAGCATGAACCCCCATAACCTATACCTGCATTCAGAAATCCTTTTGCTATCCTTTTATCGTAACCCATCCCCTCTGCTACTTTTCCTACATCAGCTCCGGATATATCACATATCCTGGCTACAGAATTGATAAAAGAGATTTTAGTTGCTAAAAATGCGTTGGATGCGTGTTTGATGAGTTCTGCGCTTCTTATATCTGTAATTATCAATGGTGCCTTCATAGGGCTATAAATGCTCTTCATGACTTCTATCGCTTTTTTACTGTCTGCCCCGATAACAACCCTATCCGGATCCAGTGTATCTTTTATTGCAGTGCCTTCCCTCAAAAATTCTGGATTGCTTACAACATCAAAATCAACATCCTCCTTTACATTTTCCAGGATTATTTTTTTAACATCATCTCCTGTCTCGACAGGAACAGTGCTCTTGTGCACAATAACCTTATAGGATGTCATGTTTTGTGCTATCTCTCTTGCAACATTCTCAACATATTTTAGTTCAACCTCCCAATTATCCTTCGGAGGGGTTCCAACACAGATAAAAATAACATCACCATGGTTAATGACTTCCTTATTGTCGCAAGTAAACTTCAATCTCTTTTCTTTCAAATTCCTATCAACTATTTCTTTAAGTCCTGGCTCGAATATTGGCATTATTCCATTATTGAGGTTATCTATCTTTTCCTTATCTATATCTGCAGCAATGACATCATTTCCCAACTCTGCAAGTACAGCTGCTGTCGCTAATCCCACATATCCAACCCCAATTACCGAAATCTTCATTTTATATTCTGGAAAGAAATTGGTTTTAAAAAGGTTACCATAAATAGTATGTTTCAGAATAAAAAAAGGTGGACAGCTTTCCTAGTTTCCCATGCAAAAGCACAGTACACCTAGAAACGGAAGCTCATTTAACTTCGGAGTTCGGAATGGGATCCGGTGAACCAAGCCCCTATGGCCGTCCAAGAATAAGTAATATTATTGGTTTTAAAAAGGTTACGGTCTCAACTCAATGGAAATGTTTTTAATAAAGAATGTAATACTACCAACATGACTCAAGATTTAACTCATGCGTTAAACATACTCACAACTCTTAGAAAAGCAAATTTGAGTACTTCTACAATTGAGAAAGTAATTGAGGGTTTACCAATGGGAACACAAGAAAAACGTAACATGTCAATTATTAATACTGGTTGTAGACCGCCACATAAATCAGATTATTTCCAAAAAACTGACTTAATTGATTTATACCTTACAAATCCACATGAAGTTCAATTAGATAGGATTAACTATAATTAATCTATCTCAACAACAACCTTTTTCTCCTTAACATCAACATCCTTGACAACTTTATGCCCCTTCAACTTATCCTTAATCTCTTTCCAGGAATATTTTTTGCTTGCTTTATTTATCTCATCCAGGATTTCTTTAATCAGCTGATAATTATGGTAGATCAGCTCACCTTTCTCTTTACTTTCAGTTTCTTTTACTTTTAATCCTTTTAATGTAGTTTCCTGTTCTCCTATAATCCACTTAAGCTCTTTAATTTTTTTAGTATAAGGGTTGTCTTTTTTCTTGGTTAGCTTCGACTCATAAGTAGAATACTCCTGTAACGCTTCGCTGTAGCTCGCAAATTCTTTTTTTTCAAAGTTTTTGTACAATTCCAAATCTATCGGAACAGCATCTATAGGTTCTTTGTCTTTATAGATTATTTGAGAATTTATTTTTTTATTGATTAGTTTTTTTATTGAGGAGATTATTTTTGGAATTTCTTTATTATTGATTTCTTTCGGTAATGTACTTTTCTCAATATCGCTCAACAAGCAAACCTCCTCGGAATAAACCCCCCCTAAACCCAGTTCTGTAGCAAAACTAGTTACAATCTTATCTTTTTTTGAGTTTTTTAACAAATCTGAAAGTTGATTCTTATTTATATCAAAAAGATTATATTCCATATTGGGATATTCATATTTCTCTTTTGGCAAAACAGAACGATCTTTGAACTTATGTCTGATTAGGCAGTCTAAAATGACACCATCATTGCATAAAATTACATTACCTTTTCCAAAAAACTCGAGATAAATCTGCCTCTCTTCACTCTTTGACTTAAAAATTATTTTCAATATCCTTTCAGGTTCTATCTGATCAATAGAATCAAGGAATTTGCCCTCAAGATTCTTCCTAAGCAGCATGCAGAATCCTGAAGGAGTATCATCTGCAGACTTTTCTCCACTCAAAAAAATGCTTTTCCCAAGAATGATCTTCAATATTTTCTTGCCAACATTGCTTTTATGGACTTGTAAATAAATTTCCTCCTTGCCGCTGTTATAAATTCTGTCAACTCTTGAATTTTTCACTATTTCGAGTTCTTTTGCCAAAAAGCTCAGTTCAAGTGAAGATAACTGTTTCATAGTCCAATCTCCTTGCACACTCTACCAATATTTATGCCTTTTGTCGTATCCACAACAATGACCCTATGTCCTTTCTCTTTGCTTTCATTTAAGCAAACATCAAATATCTCCGAGTCTAGGTTTTCTCTAACTTTATCCTTGGAATATTTTTTATTTTTTAGCCTTTTTTCCAGTTCCTTTAAGTCGCATTTAACAACTATACAGACATCCACATGCCTCTTTGGAAGATAATGTGAAAGATGGGAGTCTATTATCATCCCATTTTCCGCTTTATGATCGTGTATTTCCTTTATTAGTGCAACATTCAGTTTTCTGACATCAATAATCTTAGTTTTTCTCTTTTCATCATAACCTTCAGAGATGTCATATTTTCTCACTATTTCGTTTACATCCAAATAATGGAAATGTAGCTTTTTAGCTAACTTTTTTGCTAATGTACTCTTTCCAGTTCCTGGAGTTCCAGTAACAATTATTGTTCTCATATGATATTATCAACAAACCTCCTTTTTTAAACATTCTTCTATTTTGACAGTAAAAAGAAAAATATTTTAAATTGAATAAGATTAATTTCAGTATATGCAGGAGACAATTACCATCTCAACCTCAAAAAAACAGGAATTGATAGACCTTACCGATAAAGTTAATTCTATTGTAAAGGAATCAAAAGTAAAGGAAGGAATATGCACCATTTATGCAATGCACGCAACCGCAGCTATAATAATTAATGAGAATGCTGATCCAAACATATGCCTTGATTTATTAGAAGCTCTGAACAATCTTATACCGACAGGAAAGTGGCGCCATGACAAGTTAGATGGAAATGCTGATGCCCATATAAAGTCATCCATATTAGGACCTCAAGAGACCATACCTATAAAAAATAATGAATTGCAACTGGGAACATGGCAGAGCCCAATGCTTGTAGAGCTGGATGGGCCAAGAAAAAGAAATATAATTGTCCAGGTTATTGGTGATTAAATGAAATGTGATATGTGCAGTGCTACGGGAAAATTATACAAGACAATAGTAGAAGGAGCAGAGCTTAGTTTATGCCATGAATGCAGCAAATTCGGAAAGGTAGTAGGGATTATAGAGCAAAAGACAGATAATATCCCTGCTACTGTTGGAATTAAACAACCTCAAGAAGAGATAATTGAAATTGTGGTTGATGATTATGCTGAAAAAATAAGGAAAAAAAGAGAAAGCTCGGGTTTAAACCAGAAAGAGTTTGCAAGAAAGATAAATGAAAAGGAATCGATAGTGCAAAAAATGGAATCGGGACATTTTGAACCTTCATTGCAGCTTGCAAAAAAAATAGGGAATCTCCTTAAGATAAGGTTGACAGAAGAGCATAAGGAAGAGCACGAAAAGCAAGAACGTTCAAAAACAGGTTCTCTTACAATAGGGGATCTTATAAAGATAAAGAAGAAATAATATAAACCTTTATAAACGCAAATAACAATAAATAACAATTAAAATGGAAGTAGGTTATGCAGCTCTGGTACATTTTGTATGGTTTTTGTCTACTTACTTCATCGTGGTTTTTCTGCTGATATTATTAAAAACTAAGAATAATCTCTATGATTCCCCTGTTCTTGATGATAATGAACAGCTGCCAAAAGTAAGCATAATTATTTCCGCTTACAATGAAGAGGAAAAGATTTCTGATTCTATAGAATCTCTAAAATCGATTGATTACCCGAAAAAATTGTATGAAGTCATAGTTGTAAATGATGGCAGTGAAGATAAAACACGAGAAGTCATGCTCAAATATGCCCATGAAGATAATATTACTTTTGTTGACAACAAAAAGAACAAAGGAAAAGCTGCCTGCCTCAATCAGGGAATAGAGATAGCAAAAGGTGACTACATTGCGTGCATGGATGCCGATTCAGTTGTTGCAGAAGATATATTAAAAAAGACAATCCCTTACTTTAAGGACAAAAAGATGGGGTCTGTCACAGTTTCCGTCCTTGTGAAGCAGACCAATAACTTTTTGCAGAAGATAATACAGATTGAATATATGCTTGGCCTTTCTCTTTTCTTAAGGGTATTTTCATCTTTCAACTGTGTTCACGTAACACCGGGACCGTTTTCTATCTATAGGAAGTCTCTTCTTGACAAAATCGGTTATTTTGATGTCAATAACATAACAGAAGACTTGGAAATAGCATATAGAATCCACAAATCAGGTTACAAGATAGCTAATTGTATGAATACTTGCGTCAAGACTATAACGCCTGGAAACTTAAAGTCGCTATACAGGCAGAGGAAAAGGTGGTATTCCGGAGCAATAATGACCTTTTGGCAACACAAGGACATAATGCTGACAAAGAAAGCAGGATTGTTCGGTTATTTTGTGCCTTTTAACTATACCTTGATACTTTCTGGTTTGGGACTTTTCATATTATCCACATATCTTTTAGTATCCAACATAGCGAGAAATCTTTCTTTATACTCCTTTACAAATTATAATTTTTTCTCTAGTTTTCTGTTCGAATTTGATCTCTTAGGAACAAGCGTATTGTCTATTTTTGTTTTGTCTAGCATAGTCAGTGTAGTTATATTGATTACAGTAGGACTAAAAGCAATAAGAAATAATACTCGAAGGAGGATTTCAATTTATTTTGGGTATTTCCTGCTCTTTTTTATGTACCAGTTTTTCTGGCTCACATCCTTTTTTCTGGTATTGTTCAGGAGAAAAGTAAGGTGGTAGCCAATAAAGGGGTTTTTGTTGTAGCAGCTATAATAACTATAGTACTGTTAATCTCAATTTACTCCTTTAACTTATTCCTAAATACTCAAAGGGAACGTGCCATTATAGAAAGGATGGAGCAGGTCCTTGACGAATACCAGGAACTACAGGCCTTATCTTTGATGTCCGAAGTCTTCGGAAAGGAAATGACATGCATCTCATTAGAAAAAAGGTTGGCGCATATGGACAAGACTTTATGGGATACAGGAATAAAGATTGACATGTACAGGGAAGCTACAGAGAAATTTATTACAGACCCCTTTTATCTAGATCAGAAGAAGAAATTCAACAGGAACGAAATTATTTACTTGTCTATGCTGGAGAATATGAAGCAATGGTGCACATTTAACCAGACAACTATCCTTTATTTTTACAAGAAAAAAGAGGATTGTGCTGAATGTGATGCACAGTCTTTTGTTTTGACTGACCTAAATAAGGATATAGACCAGGAGATAGCTATTTTTTCTTTTGACTCTAATTTAAAGCTCCCATCTGTAGATACTCTTGAATTATTCTATGGAATTGACTCTTTTCCATGTATTGTGGTGGAAAACAAGACTTATTGTGGGCTGCATGACAAAGATGCGTTGATTGATTTGATTTGTGAACATGATGATATTTCGCTGTGTTCTTAAGAAAGAGTTAAAAAAAGAGCAGTATTCCAGACTATAATATGAAGTTAAAAAATCATAAGATATTTCTATTAGTTTTCTTTGTATTTTTCATTGTAAAATTATTCTCTTTGTTTGTTGCTCATGACATATGGTGGGATTCTTCTGTATACATTGGAATGGGAAAGTATATCTATTCATTTAGCGAAGTGGGTTTATGGGAATCTTCCAGACCCTTGGTATGGCCTCTGATTTTAGGGTTTTTCTGGAAGATTGGAATAGATGTTATTTTCTTTGGGAAATTATCTATGATGTTATTCAGTTTAGGGGTATTATTCTTAACTTACCTTATTGCTCTTGATATTTTCAATAAAAAAGTTGCAATTATTTCTTCCTTATTCCTTGTTCTATCTTCTACATTCTTTCTTTTTGGAAATATCCTACATACAGAGATTCCTTCCACATTCTTTGCTTTGCTCGGGTTTTATTTATTCATGAAGAAAAAATATAATTTTTCGGGTTTGTTTTTAGGCATAGCTTTCATGACAAGATTTTTTCAGGTTTTTATATTTATTGCATTATCTTTGATATTATTTTATTTATTTATGAAGAAAAAAGTGCCTTACAAGGTATTGTTTTATTTCTCGTTGTTTTTTTTGATTCCAGTAGTTCCATACTTAATTTTAAATTATTTCCTGTATAATGATATCTTCTATCCATTTGTATTGCAAGCTTTCATGTCGAAGAATACTGGTTGGATATTTTTCCAGCCATTTTGGTTTTATTTTGTCAATCTTGTAAGAGAGAACATTTTGGTTTTATTCTCCGTTATAGGTTTATTATTCGTTTTCAAAAAACCAGATTTTAGAAAAACGTCTATTACTGTTGCATTCTTATTCATTTTTGTCCCATATACTTTAGTTGCTCATAAAGAGATGAGATTACTGGTTCCTGCATTGCCTTTCTTGTACATTTTAACGAGTTATGGAATGCTTTATTTCATTAATTTATTTAAAAAGAATGGGACATTGATTTTATCTTTATTGTTGTTTAGTTTTCTGATTCTTAGTACACCAAACATAAAATTCAACACATACGAAGATAGCCTAGATCAATTCTATGATTATATCGGGACTGAAAAAATAGATGATGAGCTTTGGATATCAAATCCAGCATTTATTACATTTTCCAACGAGAGAGCAGATAAGTTAATATATTTTCCTCTTTATAATTCAGAAAAGGTTGATGAATTGATTCTCAATATTGATGATGCAAAACATATTTTAATCAATACTTGTGATTTATTGCCTTGTCCCCCTTCAGATACTGCTTGCAATCAAAAACATGATGATTTCATTGATTTGCTTAAAGAAAATTTTAAGCTGAGGTTATATGACGGGCACGGTTCTTGTGAATATTACATCTTTACTTCAGAGAATTAGAAAAAGATTAATAATCAATCATATTACCACAAAAATATGGAAAAAATACCAACTGGCAGCAGGATTCTGGACAAATTACTGGATGGCGGCTATGAGAGAGATGTGATTACAACCATTTATGGTCCTGCCGGTGCTGGAAAGACAAATTTGTGCCTCTTATGTGCTACAAATACTGCCAGAAATAGAAAAAAAGTTGTTTACATTGATACAGAAAATAATTTTTCTATTGAACGGTTCAAGCAGATATGTGAATCTATAAGCCAAAATTATGCAAAGCTTCTGAATAACATTGTCTTCTTAAGGCCTGCAACCTTTGATGAGCAGAAAAAAACTTTTGAGAAGCTGAAAGATATTGTAAACAACAAAGTCGGTTTGATTGTATTTGATTCTGTTGCAATGCTTTACCGCTTAGAGTTAGGGAAAAATGAGGATGTCTATGAAGTAAACAGGGCTTTAGGTGCTCAGCTTGCTTATCTGAAAGAGATAGCTTCCAAAAAACACATTCCGGTCTTAATCACGAACCAGGTTTATGCAGATTTCGAAGACAAAGACAAGATAAATATTGTAGGTGGAGACTTATTGAAATACGGCAGCAAATGCCTTTTAGAGCTACAAACAACCCCTTCCGGAAACCGTAGAGTAATAATAAAGAAGCACCGACATTTACCGGCAGAAAAAGAAATAACCTTTAAAATAGTAGAAGGAGGCATTCTAGGGACGAAAGAAGGTCGTGGTTTCAAATTGTTCTGAAAAACTCCATTTTCCATAACCTTTTTAAAGCGATATAGCTAACTTCTTAGTCGTTAAGGGTGGTTAAATAACATGGGAAATAACTCACAGTTAGATAAAGAAGCAATCAAAAAACAGCATCAAAAAGGCAAATTAACAGCCAGAGAACGTATAGAAGCACTGTTAGATAAGAATTCTTTTACAGAGATAAATGCAGATATGGAGCTTACAAGCACAAACTACGATTTACAAGATAAAAAACAGCCTGGAGATGGGGTAATTACCGGCTATGGTAAGATAAACGAAAAACCAGTCTGCATTTATGCCCAGGATTTCATGTTCATGGGCGGCTCTATGGGAGAAATCCATAACAAAAAGATAGCCTTAATACAGGAGCATGCACTAGAGATAGGAGTTCCGATCATTGGTTTATTCGACTCAGGAGGAGCAAGGATCCAGGAGGGCATTAGCTCTTTAGATATTGGTGGAAAGATATTCAAGAACAATACTCTAGCTTCAGGAGTAATACCTCAGATCTCAGTCATCCTGGGACCATGCGCAGGCATTGCAGTATACAGCCCAGCTTTAACAGATTTCATCTTCATGACAAAGAAGATAAGCTACATGTTCATAACTGGCCCTGATGTAATAAAGACCATAACCGGAGAAAAGATTGATTTTGAAGGTCTGGGAGGTTCAACAGCACATAATGAAAAGAGTGGAGTAGCAACTTTCATAACAGAGAACGAAAAGGAATGTTTTGAAACAATTAAACTTCTATTAAGCTACTTGCCACAAAACAATATGGAAAATCCTCCGGTAATAAATACAAGCGACAGCAAAGAAAGATCAAACACAAAACTAAAGGACATAATACCAAAAGACAGAAAGAAATCTTATGATGCAAAGCAGGTAATAGAAGAAATAGTAGACAAAAGCACTTTCTTAGAGGTACAGCCTTTATACGCGCAAAATGCAGTAGTAGGATTAGCAAGATTAAACAACCAATCTGTAGGAATAGTCGCTAACCAAACAAAAGTATTGGCTGGCTGCTTAGATATTAACAGCTCAGACAAAATAGCAAGGTTTGTACGTTTTTGCGACGCTTTCAATATCCCAATAATAAATTTAGTAGACGTTACAGGATACTTACCAGGTGTCAACCAGGAGCATAATGGAATAATAAGGCACGGTGCAAAGGTTCTTTACGCTTACTCTGAAGCAACAGTGCCAAAAATAAGTTTAGTGATGAGAAAAGCTTACGGTGGAGCATATATTGCCCTAGTAAGCAAAGATATGGGCTTTGACAAGGTTATAGCATGGCCGGATGCAGAAATAGCTGTGATGGGCCCTGAACAAGCAGTAGATATTATCCACAGGAAAGAACTAAAAGCAAATAGCAAAATAAAAAACCAAAAAGTAAAGGAATACACAGAAAAATTCCTTAATCCGCATGAAGCTGCAAAGCACGGCAAAGTAGACATAATAACAGAAAAAAAGGACACGAGGAAAACATTAATCAATTGCTTGGAAATGCTAATTACAAAGAGGGAAAGAAGACCGGCAAAAAAGCACGGAAACATCCCTTTGTAAAATGGAAGATATTACAATTAAGGTAGACGGCAAGGACTATGATGTCAAGGTTGAAGAAACAGATGATGGAAAAATATTAGTCCATTGCAACGGAGATGTCTACGAAGTTGAGTCGACGCAAGACAAAGAAGCATCCATCTTCAACAGGGTAAAAAAAGAGAAAATAGAAGACTCCGGAAAGTCAGTCATAACAGCGCCATTGCCAGGAACAATCTACGAAATCAAAGTAAAAAAAGGAGATAAGGTACAACAAGGCCAATCATTGATAAAATTAATAGCAATGAAGATGGAAAACGATATAACGGCGAAAAAGGCAGGGATAGTAAAAGAAATAAAAACAAAAAAAGATGAAAGTGTAAGTAAAGATGATATATTGATAATAATTGAATAAGACCAAGGGGGAGATTAAATGGCAAAGAAAAAAACAATTAAATCAAAAACTGTGAGGGGGGAAACAGTACCAGGTTCAAACCTGAAACCATTGATTTTTGCAGCATTGTTTGCAGCATTAACTGCAGCAGTAGCACCGTTCAAGATACCATTAGGCTTTACACCGGTGCCAATTACATTGCAGACATTAGTGGTCTTAATGTCCGGAGCGATGCTAGGCCCCTATTATGGTGCCTTATCAATGATTCTTTATGTAGTTGTAGGCGCTCTGGGATTGCCTGTATTTGCCGGAGGAGGCTCAGGAATAGGAGCAGTACTAGGACCGACAGGAGGGTATCTGATAAGCTATTTCGTAGCAGCGTATGCAATAGGCAAGATATTGCAATTAAGAAAGCAGCCAAAATTCCTGGATTATGTGTTTGCCATGGTTATAGGGACAATAATAATCTACGTCCTGGGAGCAGGATGGGGCATGGTCGTCACAGGTCTTGGAGTAGCAGCAATATTAGCTGGATGGGTATTACCATTCGTAATTGGAGACACAATAAAGCTATTGGCAGCAGCATACATAGCTAAAAATGTCGACATAAAGAAATATATGCGATGACTCAAAAACTTTTTTTATTTGATATTTTTTCTTATAGCTGCATGAATTGCTTAAGGTCATTAGAGTACATTAAACAAATAAATGACAAATACAAGAGATATGGCCTAAAAACAATCCTGATACACCCTCCCGAATGGGAGTTTGAGAAAGACAGCAGCAATATCCTAAAAGCAGCAAAAAAATACAAAATAAAGATTCCAATACTGATTGACAATAACAAAAAACTGGTCAAGAAGCTAAAAATAAATTTCTGGCCAACTCAGGTATTGATAAACAACAACAAAACAGCATACAAACACGTTGGAGAAGGAAATTATAAGATATTAGAAAACAAAATAAGAGGTGTACTGGGAGATAAATCAAAAAGATTATTTGAGAAAGAACCAAAATATACCAAATTCCAAACATTGTACACAGGTAAGAAGAAGCAAAGAAAAGGTAGTATTATCAAAAAAGGTAATTGGAAGCAAAACAATGAATCTTTGCAGGGAAAAGGATCATTGACAATAAAAACAAAAGGAAAGATAGTAAGTTTCGTAGCGAGATCATTAATTAATAAAACAGCAGATATTAAGATTAGAATAAATAACAAATCAATTAAAAATTTAAAGATTAATGAACCAAGATTATATAAAATAATTGAATTAAAAAGCAATGAAGAAAAAACATTGAACCTAGAAACCAAACAAAAAATAACAGTTTATTCATTTGCGTTCCAATGATCAAGATAAAAGACCTATATTTCAAGTATGAAGATGAATTAGTACTTAATAATATAAATCTAAAACTAGAAGATTTAAGTTACACTGCAGTCATAGGGGCAAACGGTTCCGGAAAAACAACTTTAGCAAAACATCTTAATGCTCTGCTCCTGCCAACAAAAGGATCTGTAATTATAGACAACATAGATACAAAAAAAGACCAGTTCAATATAAGAAAAAACGTTGGTTTTGTGTTCCAGAATCCTGAAGATCAATTAGTTCATTCTATCGTCGAGGAAGACGTGGCATATGGGTTAGAAAATTTAGGCATGGAAACAAATTTAATGAAAAATAGGGTTAAAAATATTCTAAAACTATTAAATATTGAATATTTGGCAAAAAAGAACGTAAACATGATTTCTGCAGGGCAAAAACAGCTTACAGCACTAGCTGGAGTCTTAGTGATGGAACCAAAATATATTGTCTTTGACGAACCGACAACAACATTAGACAACAAAAACAAGAGAAACATCATGGATACAATAACTAAACTGAACAAAAAGAACAAAATTGGGATTATTCTTGTTACAAATATCTTAGATGACATAAAATACGCTGAAAATGTTGTCGTTATGAGTAAAGGAAAGATAATTTTTAATGATAAAAGATCAAAACTGAATAAATTTATACTAAAAAAGGCTGGTTTGGATGTTTAAGAAGCTAACATTTGGGCAATATACTTACAAGAGCACAATAATGCATAGATTAGACCCAAGAATAAAGATTATAGCAGTTGTTTTGTTGAGTGCACTTGCATTTTTGCTAGACTCATATTACAAGTTCGGTATTTTTTCTTTATTTATACTCTCATTAATACTTTTGTCAAAAATAAATTTCTCTGCTTTGATAAGAAATCTAAGGCCATTCTTCTTTATTTTTTTCTTTATACTGCTAATGTACATTTTCTTCTCAAGAAACGAAATAGACCAGGGAATAAGAACAATATGGAAATTCATATTATTCATTACAATAGCATCCATCCTGACGTTTACAACAACCATAAACAACATGGTCACTGCAATTGAAAAACTCCTAAATCCGTTAAAAATAATAAACATTAATTCTAAAACTATTGCTTTACTAATAGCTTTAACAATAAGATTTATACCTTCATTATTCTTATATGCTGACAGGATAAGGGATGCGAGGCTGGCAAGGCTAGGAAACTTAAAGAAGCCAAAGCACATAAAACTCTTATTCCTGCCATTGATGGATAAGGTATTCAAAACAGCTTCCAATCTAAGTGATGCAATGCTTGCAAGAAATTATTCAGAAAAAAGAGCAGCTTATTTTAATGTGATACATCTAAAGAATTATGATCATGTTTCTTTCGTTTTATTATTAATTTTCATAGTTTTTATTTGGATAGTATAAGAAATAGTATACCTTATCTATTGCCTGGCAGTCTTCTGGCCGAACAATATGCCCGTCAAGACATTCAAAGCCCATGCCTGCAGCACATTTATAGTGTAAATATCTCCAAAAACAAAGTTCCACAACAAAGCAACTGGAAAAGCCAGAACCAAACCAACTATACCACTAATTAACACAACCAAGGCTATTGTATAAGCCATTTCCAGCATTCTTTTTAAGAATGGTACTTCGTCTAAAAATGTCATTTATATCTGTTCTTAGTAATATTATCCTCTTTTTAAACATTTTGATTAACAACCATTTCAATAATTTTAAATATAAACTGTATTTAAGCTAAACCATGAAGCGAAAACATAGCCGAAGGATAATAAAAAAACGTTTCCAGGTTGCTATTTTCGGCTCTGCAAGGATAAAAAGAGGAGACTCAAGATATAAGCTCATTTATACACTGGCAAAGATGTTGGCACAGGAAGGGATAGATATAGTAACAGGTGGAGGTCCAGGGTTAATGGATGCTGCCTCCAGAGGGCATCACGCAGGAAGAAAAAACAAGAAAACATATAGTGTAGGCCTTACAATACACCTACCAAAAGAACAAAAAGAGAGCTATCATTTGGATGTCAAAAAAGATTTCAACAAATTCTCAAAAAGGCTGGATAAGTTCATAAACTTATCGGATGCAGTAATTGTTGCGCCAGGGGGCGTAGGAACGACCTTGGAAATGATGTATGTCTGGCAGCTGGTGCAGGTAAAACACTCTTGCGAAATACCCATTATCTTGTTCGGAAAGATGTGGGAAGGTTTTGTAGATTGGATCAAGAAAGGACCATTGAAAAATAAATTCCTGGACAAAAAAGAGTTAGAACTCCTATACCACACAAGGAACTGTTCTGAAGCGATGAAAGTAATAAATCTAGCATATAAGGAATACAAAAAAGGTAGAAAGAACATATGCCTAAACATTAAAAAGTACAAGGTCAAATGAAAAACACAACAGAGGTACGTGTTTATTATGCAGACACCGATCATGGCAGCGTAGTTTATTATGCAAACTACCTAAAGTGGTTCGAGATAGGGAGAACAGAAGTTTTGAGGAAATTGGGTTTTAATTATTCATATTATGAAAAGAAGAATATCATTGCTCCAGTGGTAGAGGTAAAGTGCAATTACAATGAACCTGCAAAATACAATGATCTCATTATAATAAAGACAGCGGTGGAAAAGATAGGCAACAGCAGTATTAAGTTCAGTTACAAAATAATAAGGAAGGAGGATAAAAAACTATTGGCAGAAGGATATACTATAAATGTTTTTGTTGACATGAAAACAAAAAAATCAACTAGCATACCTGAAGAGTTAAGGAAAGCATTAAAAAAATAATTAGGATTTTTCTAATTTGTAAATCACAACTTTTGCATCTGAATATACTTTTTCAAAACCCACTATTGGTTGTAACTTCAAAATTTTATACATAATTGATTTATTATTTACATAATAAATGTTTTCAACAATATCATATTCCACTCCGCTAATGTTATAGATGATTCTGGATTTACCATACTCACTATTAGTTACCAATAAATATTGAGAATTGTAATTTTGCATTAGATTTATTGCTTTGATAGGATCGGTTGTAGTTAAAATTAATCCAACATTAATAATATCTTCATGGTTACTCAATTCCCCTGCTTCTTCGGTATTGAATTTTTTACCTGCATGAACACTTGCAACCGTAGTCAAAATATCTTGTGACGGATTATATGCAATCACATCTCTTTTTCCAATGCCTCTTACCATATGTCCATAATCCCACCATGTTGTAATTATTGCGTCCTTAGATGAATTTTCTTTTATCCAATCCATAGAACTTCTGAATTCTGGCATATATGCTCCGGTGAAGGTATAGTCGTCCCACACATATCTTACTTGGTTCTTATACCCATCTTCAGAAATTACCTTCGTCGTACTATCGACAGTTTCATTACCGCACCATATCTCAGCATACATTCTTTCTAATTGTATTGAATTCGATTTTGGATTTTCTATTGCAACATCTTCAGCCCATGATTTAATCCATCTTTGACAAGCCTGCACTTCTTCTTTAGAGATAACCTCTTTTTGACACCCTACATTAAAGATTATTAAAAACAGAATTAAAATTAGATATAAATCTTTCATACTAATTATTCAGTTTATCCAATATATAAACATTCCTATACAAATTAAACCACAAATATGTCTCCTTCGACTATTTTCTTAAGTTTACCATTACTTAACTTTAGCATCAGATTACAATCACTATCTACATCAACAGCCTCCCCAACATAAGTTCCGGATAAAGTTTTAGCTCTTATTTTCCTCCCAAGAGTATGTGAATATTTCTTCCAGATTTTTATTATTTCAGTATATTTTTTATTAGTGTAATATTTATACAATGAATTGAATTCTTTTATTATTGCTTTTGAAAGTTTTTTGATATCATAATTCTTATTGGTTTCTAATTTTAATGAAGTTGTTTTTTTGATGAGGTTTTTTCCAAATTTCTTTTGATTAACATTAACTCCAATTCCAATTAATGCATAATTATTATTTTTATTTGTAATTGTCTCTGTCAAAATGCCACAAACCTTTTTATCATCTATTAAAACGTCGTTTGGCCATTTTACCTGAGCATTTAATTTTGTGATTTTCTTTATTGTTTTGGCAACACTTACTGCAGCAATAAATGTAAGGTATCTCACATTATCCAAATCATCTTCTTTCAAAGCAATAGTCATGTACAATCCCCCCAATTCAGAACTCCATCCACGATTGAACTTCCCGCGGCCTTTTTTCTGCTTCTCTGCAACCACTACAATATTATATTTGCCCCCCTTAATTAGAATCTTAGCCTTGTCGTTAGTTGAAGAAAGGGTATTGAAATGATAGAATTCAAAAACATTATCATTCATTTTGCATTAATTCTTGCCTACCTGCCATAACCCAAGGATTTGGTTTATTTCCATTATGATTGCTTTTTTTCTCCATATACTTAGCTACGGCAGTTGTGATGATGATTTTCTTTTGTCCGTTCGTCAGTCCTTTCTTATGCAAGCAGTATTTCTTAACAGAACTAAGGATGTCATTTTTTTCTATGAAAGCCGTCGTAAATCTGCCTCTGACAAAGTTTTTGTTATTCAGAACAGCAAGGTGGAAAGGTATTGTTGTTTCAACTCCCTTGATAATATATTCTTTAAGGGCTCCTTTCATCCTAGCTATTGCTTCATGCCTATTAGCACCGTAGCATATAAGTAATGACAGTAACGAATCGTAATCTGGTAGCACTTTGTAGCCCTGATGACATATACTGTTGACCCTGATGCCAGGTCCTCCAGGAGGAAGATAATTATTTATAGCTCCTATAGATGGAGAAAAGTTATTTATCGGGTCTTCTGCATTAATCCTACATTCTATCGCCCATCCTTCCAATTTGATATGATCTTGATTAAATGCAAGCTTCGCACCGGAAGCTAGCTTAATCTGCTCCTTGACCAGATCGACACCAGTCACCATTTCAGTGACACCATGCTCAACCTGTATCCTCGTATTCACCTCTATGAAATAGAAGTTTTTATTCTTATCCAGCAAGAATTCCACTGTACCAGCACCTTCATATTTTGCAGCTGATACTGCCTTTACAGCAGCGTCTCCCATTTTCTCCCTTAACTCATCATTCAAGGCGGGACTCGGACTTTCTTCCACAAGCTTCTGATGCTTTCTCTGTACACTGCAATCCCTTTCCCCGAGATGGACAACCTTGCCATACTGGTCAGCTAATATCTGGAACTCTATGTGTTTTGGATTCTCAAGGTATTTTTCCATATATAGTCTTTTGTCTCCAAAGGACAATAATGCTTCTGCCTGTGCACTTTCATACGCTTTCTCCAATTCTTCTACTTCCCTTATAATCCTCATCCCTTTTCCACCGCCACCTGCAGCAGCCTTAATTATGATCGGAAATCCTAATTTGCTTGCTAACTTAAGCGCATGCTTCTTGCTTTTTAATGACTTCATTATCCCACCTATAACAGGGACTTTTGCCTTAAGCACGGTTTTCTTTGCTCTTACTTTATCTCCGAGAAGTTCTATTGTCCTTGATGAGGGTCCTATAAACTTAATTTTGTTCCTCTCACATAGCTTGGCAAACTTAACATTCTCCGCTAAAAACCCGTAACCAGGGTGTATTGCATCCGATTTCGTTTTTTTAGCGATACTTATAATTTTGTTAATATCAAGATAACTTATAGCTGGTCCGATGTAACATGCCTTGTCTGCAAACTTTACTGCTAGAGTGTCCTTATCTGGCTTAGAATATACTAGCACAGTCTCTATGCCCAACTCGCGGCATGCCCTTATGACTCTCAAGGCAATCTCTCCACGATTGGCAATAAGAACTCTCTTAAACTTTTTTTCCTTGGATAGTACGGTATACTCTTTCTCAGAAAAGTTTGCAACGCTAAGCCCTTTAGCAAGCATGTCAATAAACGTCTGAGAAGACTTGCTGCCAACTATTCTCTTCAGTTCAGATCGATTTATATTAGGAATCTTACCGATAACGCTGGAAGTTATAGTATCCCCGAGTTCAGCCAAATTTGTTTTTTTAAAAATCTTTTTTCTCTTGTCTACTTCCACTATATTGCTTTTTACTAGGTCTTCAACCTCATTGTAGACTAAAGGGGCTGTCTTTTTTGCGTGTTTAAACGCCTTTTTAAAGATATTATAAGAATATTCAGCAGGTGTCAAACTTTTGTTTAGGGCTGAAACTAACTTCTTCTTGATTCCAAATATGCCTTTCTTCCTTCTTGTCATAATCTAATGTATTGCTTTTCGTTTTATAAATATTTGCATGTATCAGAAGAAGAAAGATACTACTCTTTCTCGCCAAGAGATCCAATAACATCCCCTAACTTGTCAAAATTAGCTCCAAAAACAACCCAATCTCCCTTATTCATCGCATCAAGGATTGCATCATAATAATCATTTGCTTCTTTAATTAAATCTTCTTCTGATTTATCCACACTTGCATCTCCTACAATTTCCACAGTCCTTGATGTTGACGATCCAAAAAGTTTTTGCAGACCTGTAGCCAGGTCTTTTTCCATAATAACTCTTTCCCCATCAGAAACAATTACTCTCTTTAATTCAGGTAGTTGTCCTTTCTCAGCCTGCAGATATAGTGGCTCTATGTAAAGCAAACTATTTTCAATAGGTATCACAAGTAGGTTTCCTCTAGTTACTCTGGAACCCTGCTGGCCCCATAAAGTGAGCTGCTGGGATATTTCAGAATCCTGATCAATCCTTGCTTCTATCTGTAAAGGGCCATAAACCAGCTTATCCTTCGGAAATTTGAAAAGCAATAATTTGCCATAATCCTCCCCATCAGACCTTGCAGCAAACCAAGCATTCATATTGTCTTTCTTAAGGGGAGTAAATGTAGTCATCAAAACAAACTCTTCTTTTCTTTCTCCGGGTAATTTCATTATTATATAATAGGGCTCAACTTCTATCTGCTGACCAGTTCCATAAATCTCACTAGGTATCTCCCATGCATCTTCCTTGTTATAGAAGACAGTTGGATCCTCCATATGGTATGTGCTGTAGATTGAAGATTGCACTTTGAAAAGGTCTTCCGGATATCTTATGTGT
Organism: uncultured Methanosarcinales archaeon; assembly: GCA_964469645.1. Classification (GTDB taxonomy): domain Archaea; phylum Nanobdellota; class Nanobdellia; order Woesearchaeales; family GW2011-AR4; genus JACPJP01. Next base: position 58,591 of record CAYXZV010000003.1, read on the forward strand.
TCTTTCAGAGATTCTGGAAATTCATCAAAACTCTTGAATTGTCCAGGAAATATATTTGCATACACTTTCATCAAAGGATCCTTTTCATCGATAATATAATAGGTAACATCTCCATTGTATGCATCGACAACGATCTTAACTGAATTCCTGATATAATTTATCCTTCCGAACTTTTGAGAGTAGGGGAAATTACCTGTAACAGTATAAGCATCCTGGATCCACAATAACTTGCCTTCATTGATGACTATGTAAGGGTCATCATCAAGAAGAAGGAATGGTGTTATCTTTGATATCCTCTCCTGGATATTTCTTAGAAACATCATTCTACTCTCTGAAGTTATATCAGACGATAAAAGGATCTTAATATCTGCAAATCTTACTGCCATGAAAAGTTTTTTGACAAAAGAGTCCAACACTACACCGCCAGCACCGTCATAGTTTATGTATTCGTTAGTGTTTCCTTTTGGAAAATCGAATTCGTCCGTATTAGTGTTTACAAGAATAAAATCATTCTCATTTTCGCCATAATAAATCCTTGGCTGGTCTATTTTAAGGTCATTTCCTGCAACGGTATATGATGGAGGGATGTCCTTAACAAGATAATTCGGGAGACCTTGATCAGTAACTTTGTTTACTGGACTTACAACAACTCCAAATCCATGGCTATAGACCATATGCAGATTTACCCATGTCTTCGCATTATCAGCTATCTGGTTCTGGTCAAGTTCACGTGGAGCAAGCATGACCTGGGTATATTTTCCGTTAATACTATACCTATCTATATCAATTCCCGATAGATCATAATAAAGCCTTATCTCTTGAGTCTGCTTATATGTCTGTGTTAATGGCCTGTAATCAAGGATCCTTACGTTGTCTATAGTCTCACTTGACTTATCAATAACATTGGCATCCAGGGTCTGCTCAACATCAAAATCTCTCTCTTCGACATCCAGACCGTACGCAATCTTTGTAAATTTTATGTTATTCTCAAGGTAAGGCTTCTCTAAGTTGATCTCATTCGGGCTTACCTTAAGCGACTGCACAATCTGTGGTATAATTGATTGACCAACAACGACGAAAGCCACATACAAAACCAAAACAAAAATGACAAGGTGTCTTTTCCCTATCTTCTGTGATTTCGAAAAGAAAAAAATCCATATATAAAAAAGAATCGCGACAAAAATAGCAAAGACCATCAGGAACTTTACCACAGGTATAAAAATAACAACATCTGTATAGCCGGCACCTACAACTATTCCGCTCTCTGAGTACATAACAAGAAATCTCTCAAGGTAATGCCTGGCCGCAAGTAGAAGAAATATAAGCGAGAAAAGTATAGCCATATGAGTCATAGCGGATTTCTTAACCTTCGAGATTTCCTGCCAAAAATTGAATGATTTGTAGACTGTGTTAGTATTTGGATCAACCTGAGGGGTAAAAAAAGAGATTATGATGTTATAGAGATAATATAGAAGCACAACTATTGTTGTAATTATAACAGCCGCAAATACAAACCTCCACAAAACAAGAAAGAATGGAAGAGAAAAAACATAGAAAGCCACATCTTTTCCGAGTATTGGATCCTGAAGACCAAATGGAACCTGGTTTAGGTATTGTAGGAATGTAAGCCATGCTGCTGATGCCGAGAGTCCTTGAAACAGCGACAGCAGGGCAATTATTGAGATTCCTATTTTAAAAGATATCTTGGATACTTGAAACTTGGAAGCTATCCATAAGTTTATCGCTGCAAATATGAAGAAAGACAATGCTGCTACAATAAAAAAGATTATTTTTGCAAATAAGCTTATGGTAAATATTTCTTTGAATTCTAAAGCGGAAAACCAAAGATAATCAGTATAAAGGGCCACAATACCTGAGATTGAGAACACAAGAAGTACTACAATGAATAAGAATACATATTGCAGATAGCTTCTTATATTAGACATACAAGCGAGTACAACCTTCATATTTTTAAAAGTTACTGAAAAAACAGCATTATTTTTCAACGAAAGGTTTTTAAACGCCTTGGAATTAGTTTAGACGTGAATTCAATAGACAAACTTAAGGACGGGAAAGGAGAAATAGACATAAAGGGCATTAAAAAAACAATACCATATGAAAACCCTTTCTTGTTCATTGATCGTGTTTTAAAGATAGATAAAAAGAACATTGTCGCAATAAAAAGAGTGAAAGGAGATGAGAGTTTCCTCAAAGGTCATTTCAAGGATTTCCCCATAATGCCAGGAGCTTTAATTATTGAGGGTCTGGGCCAAGCAGCAACAATGCTCATCAGGTATAACATACCACATCATCAAGAAAAAGATATTTTAGCCTATAAGGTAACTGGCACTAAATTTTTCAGACCGACCTTCCCTGGCCACACTTTAAGATTTGAAGTGAAACTGCTATTGATGTTCAAGAAGATTGCCTTTGTGAAAGGAAAGGTTTTTAGGAAAGATAAATTGGTAGCAAAAGTAAATATGGCCTTAGCTATTGTCAGTAAAAAACAGTTTAGGGGAAGATACAGTAGGAAAAAGTGATTGATGTAAATTCTTAAAGGTGTAAAAATGTATGTAAAAGGAGTAGGTATGACAAAATTCGCTGCCCATAGTGCAAGTAGTCAGGAGCTTTGCTACGAAGCTGTTATGGAAGCCCTGGAAGATGCTAATATGTCTATATCTGATATAGACGAGATAATATTGTCAAAGGGAGACTCGGTAAAGGATGGGGAAAGGCAAAGGCTTTTCCCAGGAGTCTTGAGTAGCATATTGGGGGAAGAAAACATACCCATCATCAGGGTTACGGCTGCATGCAGTGGTGGTGGCAGTGCTTTCTGGGATGCGATGCACTCAGACAAGAGGAACATACTAGTGCTCGGGATAGAAAAGTTAAGCAAAGGACTTACTAAATACACCACAGATAATTTTATGATGGCTGCCGAGAGGGTATATGAACAACTGGAAGGCCTTAATTTTCCTGCTCAAAATGCTTTAATCGCTCAGCAATATATGATGAAATATGGCGCAACTTCAGATGATCTCGCGTTAGTAGCGTTGAAAAATCACGAAAATGCATATAACAATCCAAAAGCGAGGTTCTATGGCAAAAAAGTCACTTTGGATATGATAAAAAAGTCACCTGTTATTGCTTCTCCATTGAGATTGTTTGATTGTAGCATATCTGTAGACGGTGCTGCAGCGGCTATAATAAGTAAAGAAGAAAGTGATATCAAAATAATCGGTTCATCCCTATATGCGGGTAGATTGTCTCCTTTTGAGAGTATTGATATGACAACTTGGGATGCTGCTGTTCTTGCAGCAAAAGCTGCTTATAATGAAGCAGGAATAACCCATGAAGATGTTGATTTTATTGAATTGCATGATGCATTTACACCAGTAGAGCTTATATCTTATGAGGATCTGGGATTTGCAAAGAAAGGTGAAGGAAGAAAACTGATTAAAAAGGGAACGACAAAAATCAATGGCGCGCTTCCTGTAAACACTTCTGGTGGATTGAAGGCTAAGGGTCATCCTGTAAGTGCAACCGGGATTTCTCAAATTTATGAGATTGTTAATCAGATGAGAAGCAAATGTGGTAAAAGGCAGATAGATAGGAACAAAATCGGGCTTGCCCACAATGTAGGAGGAGCAGGTAGTACTGCTACAGTTAATATATTCAAGAACATAGGTGGTTAATGATGATTACAAGATGGATTTGTGAGAAGGATAATAAAAAATGGATTTATCCAGTTAAGAAGTGCATACACTGTAAAGGTCCCATAAAAAAACAAACAAGTAGAACAGCAAAGGTCATAGGCATAACTAAGGTAAATGTTCCTTCTCCTATGCACCCAATAATACCTTACAACGTCATTCTTCTTGAGGACGAGTATGGAAACAGGATGCCAAAAAAAACAATGAAGGACTATAAAATTGGCAGCATATATTCAATTGAAGCTGCGAAAACCAATTCTGCAGTCATAATAACAAAAATAAAATATGATCTTAAAGAAGCTCTCAAAGAATCATTAAGTTTGTTGAATTCCTTTGATATCAGCAAAGAAGACAAGGTTTTGATAAAGCCCTGCATCATAGAACCTGCATATCCATACCAGGCAGTGAACACCAATCCAGAAGTATTGGATGGGATTATAAAACTGCTAAAAGATAAGGGAGTTTCTGACATAGTCTTAGGAGAACAGGCTATGGCTGGAAACGATGTAAATGCAGCTGCAAAAAAATCAGGTATTCTTGTCATATGCAAAAATAATGAAATCCCTTTAGTAGACATTGGAAAATCAGAATACATAGAAAAGACAGAAAATGGAATGAAGTTTAATGTTGCGAAAGAGATTATGGAGAGAAAGATCATTAATGTTCCTGTAATGAAGACAAATTCTCAAATAGGCATATCAGGTGCAATAGAAAACATGTTGAGGGTTGTTGACCAGAAAACCCAGATGGAAATGTTTGCAGGAGACATAGAAAAAACCTTGCCTAAGCTGATAAAAGTGCTGCCTAAGTTTATAACAATAGGTGATGCTACTATCGGTATGCAGGGCCAGGGTCCGACATTGCTGGGAGAACCGGCTTTCATGAACATGTTGTTCATAAGTAAAGATCCTGTCGCTCTTGATAGTGTGTTTTGCGAAGCAGGTATGTTTTCAAAACCCAAATACGTAAATGAAGCATCCAGTATAGGAGCTGGTAATGGAAATGTAAAAGAATTAGAGATAGTTGGTGATGAGTTGGAACCGATTAAATATCACCTAAAAGTTCCGGATAAGGAAGCAACTGCACATCCAAGAATCAAGCTTATTGATGGTAAATCAGATCCTATAACATTCAACACCATACTAAAAACAAGTTCAAAGCTTGTCGGACTATCGGGATATGAAGTAAACATAGCTATTGGGAAATTTCTAACAGAAGATATGGTGAAAGGAAAAGAAAGGCTGATAGCGTATGGAAGCGATGCCATAAACAGGTTAAGAGAACTGAATGTAGAACCTATAGCAGAGATTCAAGAAGACATTGACAACATAGAAAAATTGATGTTGGTGAAAGGAATATTAGAAAACCCTGACAAAAAAAGCATAAATGTGAAGGATAAAGTAAAATCGAAACTCACCAGCATTGGCGCTAAGATAAAAAACGCATTCTGACTTTTGAGGCACTATGGCAGTTTATATTAAAGGTGTGGGGATGACGAAATTCGGTGTAGACAGGAAGAGTTCTTACGAGAGAGTATGTGAAGTTGTTAACGAATCACTTGAATCAGCAGATATGGAATTCAAAGATATAGATGTAATCTTTGCATCGAATTCAGAATCTGAAAGGAATGAGGAAAGGCAAAAGCACCAAGGTCCTATGCTAAGCACTTTATTCCAGAGAAAGATGCCAATACTGAATGTGCCTGCTGGCTGTGCGGGTGGGGGTGTTGCCTTATGGAATTCCATCAATTACCTCAAATCTTCAACATGTAAAAATATTATGGTTATTGGGTATGACAGCGTAGTATCATTGACTTCAGAACTTCTTACAGATGAGATACTTATGGGTACTGAACACTTATATGAACAAACAGAAGGCCTTATTTTTCCTGCTCAAAATGCGCTTGTTGCGCAGCAATATATGATGAAATATGGCGCAACTTCAGATGATCTCGCGTTAGTAGCGTTGAAAAATCACGAAAATGCATATAACAATCCAAAAGCGAGGTTCTATGGCAAAAAAGTCACTTTGGATATGATAAAAAAGTCACCTGTTATCGCTTCTCCATTAAGATTGTTTGATTGTAGCATATCTGTAAATGGTGCTGCAGCGGCTATAATAAGCAAAGAAGAAAGTGATGTTAAGATAGTTGGAGCCGGGATGTGTACTTCCAGTTTGTCGCCGATGGAAAGAGAAGATATGACTTCAATGAATGCTACAATAAATGCTGCAAAGACTGCTTATGAACAAGCAGGAATAAGGCCAGAAGATCTGGATATAGCAGAACTGCATGACGCATTCACACCATTAGAGCTTCTATCCTATGACGACCTGGGTTTTTGCAGCAAAGGACAAGGCCCAGAGTTGATAAGAAGTGGAAAAACAAAGATCAATGGCGCACTTCCTGTCAATACTTCTGGTGGATTAAAGGCAAAAGGTCATCCTATCAGCCCTACAGGCCTGTCTCAGATATATGAGATTGTAAAACAGATGAAGAATGAGTGCGGAAAAAATCAGATAAGTAAACCGAAATACGGTCTTGCACAGAATATTGGTGGTGTAGGTACAATGGTTGCAGTGCACATATTAAAGAATCTTAATTAATCTTTTTCTTTCTTAGAAATCCTTTTAGTATCTCACTGTTTTCTTTAGTTCTTGAACATTTAATATATGACTCAGCTTCAAAATCATCCTGTAAGTCTTTAAGGTAGTCGCTATTGACTGATTTTTTTGTGAGTTCCAATGCCTTCACCGGTTTTTTTGCTATCTCTGAAACTAAATCGCCCAAAAAAGAATCTATTTTATCCTCTGCAACCAGGAAATCTACTAAACCCCACTCAAGAGCTGTTTTGCTGTCTATCACTCTTCCTGTAAAAAGCATATATTTTGCCTTTCCAAGCCCGATTAGTCTTGGTAATCTTTTTGTGCCACCAAGTGGAGCCACTGTTCCAAGAGATGTTTCAGGGTGTATAAACTTTGCAGAAGGAAGTGCTATCCTCATATCACAAGCCATTGCCAGTTCATTCCCTCCACCCACTGCATGTCCATTAATAACTGCTATGACTGCTTGAGGCAGATTTTCTATCTTAGAAAAAACACTCTGAACAAAATTCATTTGCTCTTTTGCTTTTTGTAAGCTAAGGCTACCCACTTGTTTTTCCCATGATATGTCTCCTCCTGCACAAAAAGATTTACCAGAACCTTTTATTATTATGACTTTCAAGTCGCTTTTTTTTATTTTGTCAAGAAGTTTATCCAGCTCATTAATCATGCTTAAATCAAAACAATTCAGCTTTTCGGGATTCTTGATAGTAATAGTTCCTGCATGTTCTTTGCTATCAAAGAGTATTGTACCTTTCATTTTGTTATGATTTTGGGTTTAATATATGTATAGCTTTCCCCATTGTTGCTTCTGCAGCTTCCATTAAGCTCTCGCTCAACGTAGGGTGGGGGTGTATTGTCAGAGCCAAATCATCCAAAGTAGCTCCCATCTTTATCGCTAAAGACGCTTCACTTATGAGGTCTGATGCATCATTGCCTATAATCTGGACACCTATTATCTTACTGCTTTTTTCATCTGCAATTATTTTGACAAATCCTTCTGTTTCGTTTTTCGTCATTGCTCTGCTTGAGACTCTAAAAGGGAACTTTCCTGTTTTTACCTTTATGCCTTTATCTTTTGCTTCTTCCTCACTTAATCCTACGATAGCTATCTCGGGGTCAGTGAATATCACAGCTGGAACAACTGCATTTTCATAACTCTCTTTGTATCCTGCAATTACTTCTGCAACGGATTTTCCCTGGCTGGATGCCTTATGAGCCAGCATTGGCCCTACAGAAACGTCACCTATTGCATATATACTTCCATCATCTGTTCTCAAATTCCCATCTACTTTGACAAATCCTTTATCATCCAATTTTACCTTCGTATTTTCAAGACCAATCTCATCAGCTATTGGTTTTCTCCCGACAGCAACTAAAACATTATCAGCATCCAACAATATTTTCCCTTTATCTTTTGAGCTTATACCTACCTTGCCGTCTTCAAACTTCTCTGCTTTTGAATTAAGATGTATTTTCACGTCAATTTTTTCAAGATTTTTTTGCAGAACATCCACTATGCTTCTATCAAATCCTGGCAGAATCTGGCTTGTCATCTCAACAACATGAACCTTGCTCCCAAGTTTTGCATAAACAGTTCCAAGCTCAAGACCTATATAACCTCCTCCAACTACTACCAAATTCTTAGGAATATCATCAAGATACAAAGCATCTGTTGAACTTATTATCTTCTTTCCATCGAATTTGAAGTTTGGAAGCTCAATTGGCTTGGAGCCTACTGCAATTATCGCATTCTTAAAATCCACATAAGAATTTCCATTAGTTATTTTCAATCTGTTGGAACTTTCAAAAAAACCTGTTCCTTTAATAACATTTATCTTATTTTGTTTGCATAACAGCTCTATGCCTTTATTAAGCTTAGAGATTATCTTGTTTTTCCATTCCTGCATCTTAGCAAAATCCACAGAGACATTATCTGCATTTATTCCCATATCAGAAGATTTCTTTATCTTGTCAAAAAGTTCTGATGCGTATATCATTGCTTTTGATGGAATGCAACCATAATTAAGGCATATTCCTCCTAACTTGCCCTTATCTACTAAGACTACTTTTTTGCCTAGCTGAGCCAATCTTATAGCAGCCACATATCCGCCAGGACCTGCGCCTATTACAACAACTTCAGTTTTTATTGAATTATCTGTCATTTTATTCTTACATAGGTTCTGTTATCTATTAATAAATCTAACGTTTTGGTTAGGATAAAAGGATAAGATTTAAAAAGCGGATATTGTTACAGTTTTAAGTGGGGGCAATGGATACGAATTTACAACAGCCAAAATCGTGGAAACCAGACAGACCAGTATCTAAAGGTGCTACAACATTTCATGATGCGGTTATAGATGCTTCTTGGAATCATCTTTGTCTTGGTAAACTCATAGAAGTCGCAAGCCCAAATATCCACGACAACGATATAGTAGTCGATTTTGGTTGTGGTACGGGCACATCTTCCATCATAATTCTGGAAAAGTTAAAGACCGACATTAGGTTATGGCTGGTTGATAATTCCCCTGCATGGTTAGGAAAAGCCTATGAATTTCTTAGCCAGCATCAAAATGTAGATTTTTTTCTGTTAGAAAAGAAGGGTAAAGGGTATTCAACTCTCGCAGAAACTGTAGGTAAGGAAACTGTAAATCATGTACTATCTGCAAATACTGTACACTTGATACCAAACCTCAAAGAAACCTATAAAGGTATTGCGGACGCATTAAAAATCAAAGGGACATTTGTCTTTAACACAGGCAATGTTACAAGAGAAGGAAGAAAAGAAGGTGTCTTAATGCTAGACTCTACAGTGTACAGGGTTCACGACATAGCTATGGATATTATACGCAATGACTCAAGATTTGAGAAGTACCGGAAGGATCTTGACAAGACTATAGAAGCTTATACTCCATTAAGAAAATTTGTCTTTCCGGACCCAAGACCAATACAAGAGCACCTGGATGCATTAAAAGAAGCAGGATTTGATTGCTCAGAACCAATATACCAATGCTTTAGGCTTAAGTATAGTGACTGGATCAATTTCTTAAGAATTCGAAGGCTGCAGATAGGAATACTTCCAGAGGTAGGTGGTAAGGACGCGACACCTGAAGAAGAGAAAGATAGAGATGACTTAATTGTTATGTCCGCAAAAAAACTGTTCAAAGAACTGGAAGAACAAAATCCATTTGCAGATGACAAAACTTACCTTGGCGAATGGACTTATGTGTCTGCAACAAAAAACCCTTAATTTTAAAGATGTTAAAAGGAAAAACTGCATTAGTTACAGGAGCCTCAAGAGGCATAGGTAATGCAATTGCCCTAGCATTAGCTAAAGAGGGCGCAAATGTTATTATTAATTATTCCAGTAATAGTAAAAAAGCAGAAGAGCTAGCTGGAAAAATTAACAAACTGGGTTCTAAGGCTATTACATTAAAAGCTGATGTCTCGGATTTTGATGAAGTCGGGAGAATGGTAGATGATATCAAAAAAGTCTTCAATAAGGTTGACATACTTGTCAACAATGCAGGTATTGTCAGGGACAGGACATTAAACAATATGACTATAGATGAATGGAATAGTGTAATAAATACCAACTTAAATGGTATTTTTAATGTGACTAAACAAGTCTTGCCTTTGATAGGGAACGGAGGAAGAATCATCAATATATCCTCCATTATAGCTCAATATGGTAACTTTGGACAGTGCAATTATGCAGCTGCAAAAGCCGGCATTATTGGTTTCACAAAATCCTTGGCAAAGGAATTAGGCAAGAAAGGCGTAACTGTAAATGCCGTTGCTCCAGGATTCGTAAAAACAGATATTACAAAAGATATACCCTTCTTTAAGAGGAAAATACTAAAGTACATGATACCTTTAAAGGATGAAGGCCAACCAGAGGACATAGCAAATGCTGTTGTATTTCTAGCCTCAGAAAAATCGAGATACATAACTGGCTCAGTAATAAATGTTGATGGCGGGCTTGCTTTCTGATTTTGTACGTTCCCGTACAACAGGGTATTGGGATGCTTTCAGCATCCGAGACTGATGTCTCGGGTGATTGAGCGTAGCGAACATCACCCTATACGCTAGTGTGCAGGCATGCACAAAAACCATTAGATTTATATATGACTCCCGCATCCTCAGGGGTGAGTTTTCTTAGGAATTTCTTAAGAAACTTAACAAATATATGAGGTAAAAATAAATATGTACAACCAAGATAGAAACTTTGGGCAAAGTAACGCTCCAGTTAATGTTGGAGATGAGATAGACGTAAAAATAGAGGCTGTGGGTGAAAAAGGAGACGGTATTGCAAAGAAAGACGGCTTTGTTTTATTTGTCCCAAACACAAAAGAAGGGCAGGATGTGAAGATAAGGGTGACAAAAGTCCTGCGAAAAGTGGGCTTTGCAGAAGTTGTTGGTGAAGCTGAAGCAACTCCTCAACAAGAAAGCGCGCCGGCAGAATCAAGTTCTGAACCAGCACAGGAATCAGAGCAACCTGCAGTTGAAGAACCCCAAGTAGAAGATAGCGAAGATTTCGGGGAAGAAGAAAAGAAAGAGTAAATTTACTTCTTTTTGTTTTTTTAAATTAGTTTTAAATAGTTGTAAGTATAAATTATCACAATGAGATTGTTCATAGCTATTGAAATCCCTGAAGATATAAAAGAATATATGGTTGAAGTACAAAGAAACATAGATAACAATCAAAATAAGGTCAGATTTGTTAATAAGGACAGAATTCACTTGACACTAAAATTTCTTGGAGAAGTACAACTCAATGATTTAGAAAACATCAAAACCAACCTTAAAAAGATAACCTTTAGTCCTTTCTCAGTTAATTTAGAGAAAATTGGTGTTTTCCCAGATGAAAACTACATAAAAGTAATTTGGATTGGTTTAAAGCCAGAAGAACCTATATTGAAGCTACAAAAGGATATTGACGAAAAGCTTGAAGAATTTTTCAAGAAAGAAAAAGACTTCAGACCACACTTAACTTTAGCAAGGGTAAAATACATAGAAGACAAAGAAAATTTTGTCAACAAATTAAAAAATATGAAAATCGAAAATAAAAAAATAAACATAACCAATTTCAAACTGGTAAAAAGCACTTTGACTCCAGAAGGTCCTGTTTATGAGGATCTGGAAGTGTTTGGGAAATAAGGAAACCTTTTTAAATTAAGATTATTTCCCATCCAATATTACCAAATCGCTGCATGAGGTAATAAAAACTGCAGTTCAATTCTGAACTTGCATTATATCCAATGGTTGAAGAAAAATTTTTAGTACCGACAGACGAATATCTAAAGTCCGGGATACATATAGGTACAAAGTTCAAGACAAGGTACATGGAAAAATTCATCTACAAAACAAGGCCTGATGGGTTGTCAGTTCTTAACTTACAGAAAATAGATGAAAGAATAGGCATAGCTGCGAAATTTATGGCGCAATATGCTCCAGAAGATATGTTGGTCGTAGGGAGAAGAGAAAGTGCATGGAAACCGATAAAGATGTTTGGTAATCTTACCGGAACAAAAGTTTTTGCTGGTAGATATCCTCCAGGAATTCTAACCAATCCAAATCTTGATGAATACATAGAAGTTAAAGTGGTTTTGATCGTTGATGCAGGCCCCGATAAGAATGTCGTTGAAGATGCAATAAAAGTAGGGATTCCGGTAGTGGCATTATGTGATACAAACAACCAGTCCAATAATATAGATCTTGTTGTTCCTAGCAACAATAAAGGCAAGAAAAGCCTTGGGTTGTTTTTCTGGATTCTTACAAGGGAATACTTAAGGGCCCGTGGTGTTTTAAAGAAAAATGAAGATCTTAAGGAAAAGGTAGAGGACTTTACAGAAGAGTGAATGCTCTAGATATTTCTTTATTTAAACCATATTAAGGAGTTGATCTATTGCTTTTCTAAGGTCAACACCTTCATAAAGCACCCCATATGCCTGAGAAATTAAAGGTATGTTTATTCCTTTTTTCATACAAATTTCATAAATTATTTTTGTGCTATTTATCCCTTCAGCCACCATCCCATGCATTTCTTTTTTTATTTGATCTGTAGTTTTTCCACTTGCAAGCATCTCTCCAAAAAGCCTGTTTCTACTGTGATGGCTGTAACATGTAACAGCAAGATCACCAACTCCTGCAAGACCATAACAGGTAGCCTTTTTTGCTCCGAATTGTTTTGATATACTGCTTATTTCAGATAGGCCTAATGTAATTATGCTCGCTTTGGCATTATCCCCTAAATGTAGGCCATCACACACCCCTATTGCTAAGGCCACTATATTTTTTACAACGCCGCATATCTCTACCCCAGCCACATCATCATGAGGGTATGATTTAAAATTAGTTGTACTGAAAATTTTGCACAGGGATTCTCTCACATCCTTGTGTTCTGAAGCTATAACTGTTGCTGTAGGCAACTTCTTTGAGACTTCTTCTGAATGGTTTGGTCCGGACAGGACAGCAATTTTTGCTTCTTTTGATAATTCTTCTTTCAGAACCTCAGATATTCTCTTCCCGGTAGACATTTCCATGCCTTTCACAGCATGAACAACAATAGCATCTTTATCTATAAGCTCAGAAAATGATTTTGCCACACCCCTAAGAAAAGGTGAAGGAACAACGAAAATGATTATATTGCTGTCTTTAACAGAATCCTCTATCGAATTTGTTGCTATTACTGTTTTTGGTATTTCAACATTTTTTAGATATTTCTTATTTTCCCTTGTTTCATTTATTTCTTCAACGAGTTCCTTTCTTCTCGCCCATAAATGTACATCGTATCCTTTTCCCCCGAGCAATACAGCTAACGTAGTCCCCCAACTTCCAGCTCCAATAACACTTATCTTCTTAGTCTCATTCATTTTAAAAATTGTATTTTTGATTCGACAATCTTGCTATTTCCTTCATTAGATCATTAGTTATCTTTCTTAATAAACTTCTAGTCACCTTCTTACCATAATACTCATCGAAATACATTAACTTGCCAATATTCATTGTTGCCTTTTTTAACTTTGGAATTTTTTTCCCTTTTGGTAATATCTTAAAGGTTCCTATAAAACCTATAGGCAGTACTGGAACTTTAGCAGCTAATGCGAGTCTTGCTGTTCCGGTTTTTCCTTCTTGGATTTTCCTTGTTAATGTTCTTGTGCCTTCCGGATAAATAAGGACAATAGCTCCTTTTCTTAGGTAAGAGAGGGCCGAATTTAAGGCTTCCTCTCCTTTATCTCTGTCTATAGGGATAAATGTTATGTATTTTGTCCACAGACTATGCCACGTGCTCTGAGTTAGAGTCTCAAAGTGTTCTTTTTTGGCGATAAAATGTATTTTTCTGTTGATATGGGGTATAACTACACAACTCACAATGACATGGTCCATGTAACTGGAATGATTTGGGACTATTATGAATGGTTTATCGTTTTTCGGTAGATTTTCTAGTCCTGTAACTTCCTTGATCCATACAAGTTTAACAAATGGGGGTATTATGTGCCTAACTATTGGCGCAATCTTTCGTCTTTTCATCTTTCTAGTAATTGTACTTCTGCCCTATCAGCCCAGCTATTCTTCTCATTATTAGTCTTGTAGCTTTCTTAAGGGATTTATTATTTATTTCTTTGATATTATATTTATCCAAGTAGATGGGTTTTCCTATATTTAGCGTTATGATCTTCTTTAATTTTATCTTGCTTTGGCCCTTGGGCATAAGTTCAAAGGTTCCATTTATTCCTATAGGCAATACTGGAACTTTAGCAGCTAATGCGAGTCTTGCTACACCGGTTTTTCCTTCTTGGATTTTTCCTGTTGGACTTCTTGTACCTTCAGGATATATTCCAACAACTTCTCCTTTTTTTAATGCCTTTGTTGCTTCTTTAAAGGTTTTTTCTATATTTTTTTCATCCAGTAATATAACCTTGTTTCTTTCAGTCTCGAATAAAGCGGCGAATGTCTTAAAAAAAGAATCCTTTAGTAAACTCTTTTTAGCAATAAATCTAATATAAGTATTCTTCTTATCTAAGAATACGATATACATAGCAGGTATGTCCATGTAACTGGAATGATTAGCTGCAAGGATATATCCTCCAGTTTTAGGAACATTATCAATACCATTAACTTTCTTTAATAGCACCACGCTAGCTATTTTAACAGCAAATTTGATCACACAATGGTTAAGCATGCTTATGCAGAACAAAACTCTATTTAAAAAGCTTTTCAAGATATATTAGAAATAGAAATAAAAAGAAATAGAAATAGAAATTAAATGTCCTTCAATCCACTTGTTTCGACATAGAAACTAGCTTCCCCTTCTGGTAGATTAGGACTGTCTACAAGCTTAGCAACTCTGCTGCCTTTCTTACCTTTTCTCAAGTAAATCCTAAAGGTAGATGCATGTCCAACAATGTGACCTCCAATTGCTTGGGTTGGATCACCAAAGAACATGTCCGGCCTTGCCATAACCTGGTTTGTTACATACACACACAAGTTATGAGTATGTGCCAACTTTGCCAAATCTCTCATATGCCTATTTATCTTCTGCTGCCTTTCTGCCAAGGTTCCACGACCGATATATTCTGCTCTAAAGTGTGCTGTCAGAGAATCTACTATGACTAGCTTAACATCCAGGCCTTGTTTCTTTATGAGGTCCTCAACTTTCTCTCCAAGCAGCATCTGATGGTCTGTGTTGAATGCTTTTGCAACTTTAATGTTCTTAAGAACATCTGCAGGATCCAAACCAACACTTTTAGAGAGCTGCTCGATTCTCTCTGGTCTGAAAGTATTTTCAGTATCAATGTAAACAACTGTAGAGCCTGGAAATTGTTTCTGGCAATTTACTGCTAGGATATGGCCAATCTGTGTTTTTCCTGAACCAAATTCACCATAACATTCGGTTAATGCTGCAGATTCAAAGCCTCCTCCAACTAGAGTATCAAACGCTTTGCTTCCAGTAGATATCTTAATTACTTGCTCTCTTTTTTTGAGAACATCTTCTCCAGACTCAAAACCCATGTCCAAGGAAGCCCTTGCTGCAGCGATAGTCTTTTTAGCCGCTGCTTGCACCATGCCCGTTGCATCTATAAGTTCTCCAGGGGTTGCTACTGCAACAGACATTAGGTCATTATAACCTACTGCTTCGAGTTTTTCTATGGTTGCTGGTCCTACGCCAGGAAGATCTGAAAGAGTTTTCTCTTTAGTTACTTCCGAAGTTGGTTTCGAATTGTTTGATTTTACTATTGTTTTTTTATTATTGTTCTGTACTGTTTTTGGTTCCATTAATATTTGTTTCATTTGTTTCACCTTTTAAATTTTTTGTCTTTAGATTAAAAAATAAAAAAAATTAAGCTGCATTTTGCAGCTCTTTCATTACAATGTACTCGTAAGCCTTTTGTAGTACCAAAGAAGCTTTTGGAAGATCATTTATCCTCAGGGTGCTTGTACTCTGCCACTCCCCATTTTTGTCTTTATATCTTCTCTGGAATGAGACAGTCTTATAGCTGACATCATCCCCTTCCTTATTTTTTCCTTGGTTCTCCCAAACTGTAGCTACTAAGCTACCAGTAGAAAACTTTTTTTCCGGCATATTTCCGGATACTGTCTCGGTTTTTATGTTTGTACTCATTTTACTTTCCTCATTGCTTTCGCATTTTATTTCAA